>NZ_JAUBTF010000168.1:0-1019 GCF_036702355.1 Microcoleus sp. D3_18_C4 | reverse complement strand
TCCTCAATCTTGGCCCTCTTGTTGGCCTGTTGTTTCTAACACCTCCTAATTGTAAAAAACCTACACTTGTAAGCTCCTCATCTCCCCCTCTCCTCATCTCCCCTTCTCCCCCCGCCTTTGAGAATCTCCGCCGGATTTGGTATAAACGGCTTCAATTCTTTTGGTTCGTACTGAGCCTTTTTTCTCTTGACAAGTAGATACACTTGTATATGCCTGCGGAAGGAACTTTTGCAGACATCTCCCCATCTCTATCCCTAAATAAGGTATTTCTTAGGACAGATGGTAATTTTGTCAAATGATTGTTACCTTTTGTAATATAGACGAAAGCCAAATGGGCAATCGGGCATCCCGAAACCAACGGTCGATCGCTGAAACAACTTACAAATCTGGTTAATCCAGGTGTTCACTTTTAAGTCACCTTTACTTACAGAGGAGTCAAAGTCATGAGCCAACCAGCAGAATTGTCTTTGGAACAGCAATTTAGCCTGTGTTCCTTCAAAACACAGGTAAGTGACATGAGCCGCGAACAAGCTCAGGAGTTTTTGGTCAAGCTTTACGAGCAAATGATGCTACGAGAAACCATGTACCGCCATTTTCTGAAACACCACTGGGGTTTAGAACCTAACCCAGGTGTTGAGTAACCAAGAGTCGCAGTCGGCGACCTCCGTCTCTTACTCACTTCCCTCAGGCGGAAAGGAGTTGGGGGTGATGGGGCGTCACTCGAAGGCAGAAGCTAGAAGACCTGTGTAGAGACTTGAGGAAAATTGGAAAGTTTCTTTGTGGAGTTCACTCGAATTGGGGAGTCGAACTCAGCAGTTTGTCGCTCGACACCACTGGAGAGTGCAAAGATAATTTATCGCGCCTCAACTTGAAAATTGGATAACTATTAATAATAAGTAAGTGTTAATTTTTTAACCAACTAAAATTTTTAACAAATTAAATATAGTAACCGTTCAGGGGGTGCGCCTGTGGCGCACCACCCCAAGAGGAGTTTAAGTATCAATATGTTGGAGAGCCGT
>NZ_JAUBTF010000167.1:0-1074 GCF_036702355.1 Microcoleus sp. D3_18_C4 | reverse complement strand
CTCAAAAATAATGATACCAACATTCTACCTCATTCATTTAAAAAAACAACTAAGTTCAGCTCAATTTAAACTGATTGAAATCTTGCTACCATTGATACAATCAGAAAAACAAGTGAGATTAGAACGGCTCTCGCGGGTATTTCCCTATCCAATTACAACAGAAAGTCGGCGTAGAAAACTACAAAGGTTTCTCGATTTGCCTCACTTAACTATCTCACTAATTTGGTTCCCATTAATTACTTATTGGTTGATTACTTATTGCCGTGTTGGTCAAACTTTATCAATTGCAATCGACCGCAGTCAATGGGGGCGCATTAATCTCTTTATGGTTAGCCTGATCTGGGAGCGAAGAGCAATTCCATTATACTGGTCACTGTTGCCCAAATTGGGAAACAGTAACTTCGAGTCACAAACAACCAATTTACAGCAAGTTTTACCATTATTTTCAGAATATAAAGTCATCGTTTTAGGAGACCGTGAATTTTGTTCGGTCGATTTGGCAAACTGGCTGAGGGAAAAGGGTGTATCTTTTTGTTTAAGACTGAAAAAGAATCATTGTGTCGAAACGGAACATTTAGTTTGGCAACGCTTAGATGAATTAGGAATAGTACCAGGTACCTCTTTATATTTTCAAAGTAAAAGAGTGAGGAAAACTCGACCTGCGACCGGATTTGATGTTGCTTGTAAGTGGAAAAGGAACTACGGGGGATGGAAGGTTGAAGAAGCGTGGTTTATACTCACAGATTTAGGGTCATTGCCGGCAGCTATCAATGCTTATAAGCAGCGGATGGGTATTGAAGAAATGTTCCGAGACTGTAAAACAGGAGGCTACGATCTTGAAGGAACCAGCTTAAAAGGAGACCGACTTATTAACATGATTTTGCTCATGACACTTGCGTACACTTCAGCAATATTTCAAGGCACTGAACTGAAAAAAAAGCAGGTACAAAAATATGTATCTCGTCGCAAAGAACCTAAAAAAAGATATCGAAGACGGAGTACATTTGGTGTTGGTTTAGATGGAGAAAAGTGGGTCAATTATCTCGAACAATATTCTGACGAGGTAGAACAGTT
>NZ_JAUBTF010000166.1:0-1131 GCF_036702355.1 Microcoleus sp. D3_18_C4 | reverse complement strand
CAGGGAAAGGTGCAACAATTAACTTAACATTGGGCTTTCGTTGAGATTTAACAATACCTAAATCTTGGTTTTCGGGCGCGGCGAAATACTTTGGAGGGTCAGTTGCCTTACCGTGTTGATGAGCTACATAAAAATGGTAAAGACCCCGGTAAATCATTTCTAATGAAATCGAATCTATTGGTAAAGAGAGTTGGTCAGCAACGGCATCACCTAAATCGACCAAGAGCGCATAAAATATCCAAGTCCCCCAAATTTGGAGCTGAATGCCGTTGAGAGAACCCGTCCACAAATAACTTAAGCCCAAGAGTCTTTTGACGGTATTAAAAGCATCTTCAATCCGAAGAGCGCCTACGATATAAATCTGCCACAACGTAGGGAGGTAATACATGAGGATCTAGTACGCTTGTTAAATAAGAATGCCAAATCTTACCTGAACGAACTTCAATCAGACGTAAGGTAATAAATGGAGTTTTTGCAGTTCCTGACCCGAGACGAATTCGACTATCTCGCAGGTCGTAACTCTTGGTAAATACTTGTTCTAATTTAATTGATGCTCCTTTTTTTAAGCGAGGAATTAAGTGGATATCTCGTTCAATTAATTTGAGCAAAAAGCTAAAATGATAAAATCCTCTATCCAGTAAGAGTAAGGTTTGAGTTGGCACTAATTGCAGGAGATTTTCTTCAAGCTTAACATCAGAAGCTCTCGGGTTTTCCTGAAACCAAACTTCAACAGGTAGCCTGGTCATTAAATCTATGACTGTTGCCATTTTTCCTGCCAACTGCCCTCGCGGTATATCTTCCAGACTTTTGAGCTTGCAAAACAATGCTTCGAGCGTCGCAGCTCTCTACTATCCAAATTCTCGAAAATTTGGTCAATGCAAATTGAATGCTTTCTGGTAGAGGTCGTTGGTTTCTCTTGTACCAAGCAGTTCTTAAAATTGGTAATAAATTTTTGAAGACTCCCTCAAATAAGGTGGCAGGAAAACTTAAAAATCTTTGAGACATTGCTTGTTGAGTAACTGTCGTAGGTCGGCACCACAAAAAACCTTCTCTTGCCAGCATTCTTGTGAGTTCTGTCACTCCAGCTACGTCTCGCCACAGCAAGGTTAATACTGCTGCTACCATTAATGG
>NZ_JAUBTF010000165.1:0-1133 GCF_036702355.1 Microcoleus sp. D3_18_C4 | reverse complement strand
GTCGGTGAAGGCTTTTTATGCTTCTCACTTGATATTCTTTTAGCCCTAACCAGCCTTTTGCCTCACGGTAAAACACTTCCACCCAATTACGTTGAGAATAAGTTGTAATTATCCATGCCCCTGTTGCTTGAGTCACCGCAGCGTTAGTAATTAAATAGTCAACCTCTGTCGCTTCAGATAAACTAGCAGCATTCATTACGATAGCTATTCTTCTAGTTCCTGAAAAGGCTGACATTTCTACTTCTACCGTTGCCACCCACACTGTTCTTGCGACTTCTCGCATCTAATTGAATCGCTGTAAATGCTTGTGCCTGAAGTCTTTTCGCTAGTTCGTCTAGTCTAGTCTCTACTTTTATTTCATTACTTTTTAAGTGATAAATTACTTTGCGGTTTTTCGCTAAGCCGGCTACATATTTTAATTTCTTTGATTCTAATTGCTTCAAAAATGTACTATTGTTCCCATAGCCGGCATCTACTAATACTACTCCTGGTCGTAAGCCTAATTCCAGGCTTTTCTCTACCAATTTTAATGCGAGCTCTGGTTTTTTTATGAATGATGGGTCGGCTTTACCTCCAGCTAGTGAACTCGCGTGTTGATATAATTCAACGTCTAATGGTAGGCTTTTTACTCCATCATATAAATGGGTCGTCACTACCACTACCCCGTTGTCTGTTTTCCCTACTTCTCCTATATATTGTCGACCGACTCCAGCAGTTTCCTTACCACTTTTTCGATGTCCCGAATCATCTATTATTAGAGTAAAACCCTTTTTAAGCTTTGTTTGATTGCATTCCTGCATCACTTCTTTGCGTCGTTCGTTAAGCCGCTCGGCATCCCAGGTCGCTTCCGTTAAGAAATGGTGCAATCGGTGGTAAACCACACCAGGGCGCGTTATTAGACATCTGAGTGATGTTTTTTCGCTCGCTTTCCCCTAATAATCCTCCCAAATAGTGTCTAAACCCTTTTTTTTGGGCTTGATGCCTGAAGACCTCATCGAACCGATGACACCATTTCTCAAAGCATGGGGGCATGGCGTCGGGCGTGGTTTCTTTCATGGGTGTGACGGGAACGTTAAATGCTTACCCTACTTACATTATAGCTTACTTATCTCTGATTTATTGTTTAAGTCCCG
>NZ_JAUBTF010000164.1:0-1157 GCF_036702355.1 Microcoleus sp. D3_18_C4 | reverse complement strand
GATACCAGTTGCGGTTGCGACCCCTTGCCCTTGCTGCCCCCAATCACATTTATCCAACCCCAGCCAGAGCCCATACTCAACTTCGACTCGAACGCCGCCCAACTCATCGACATCCAAAACACCAGCATCGGCACTCCCGGAAACGATTCCTTAACAGGAAACGAAACCAACCAACTATTTCTTGCCTTTGGTGGCGACGACACAGTATTAGGTGAAGGCGGCAGCGATCTCATCTTCGGCGAACAACAGCGAGACTTCATCGCCGCCGGTAGAGGCAACGACATCGTTTACGGCGGCAAACAAACCGATGCCGTATTTGGGGGCAAACAAGACGATCGCCTGATTGGTGATCGCAACTCCGACACATTGTACGGCGATCGCGGTTCTGACACCATAGTCGGCGACAACGGCAACAACATTGACTTAAGCGACAACGACAGCGACCTAATTTTCGGCGGTTCTTCCGGCGACGCCATTGCCGGCACTCAAGGTTCGGACACGATTTACTCCGGCAAAGGCCCTGACATCGCCTATGGTGGCATCGACAACGACCTAATTTGGGGTGACAAAGGCCCAGACACCCTTGACGGCGACAACGGAGACGACTCTTTGTTTGGTGGCGTACTCAACTCCCTAGACAGTGACCCCGACGGCTTCGATTTGCTGACAGGAGGAGATGGCAACGACTTACTTCACGGCCAAGAACAAGACGACACCTTACGAGGTGGTAACGGACGGGATTTGCTGTTTGGAGGCAAAGGGGGCGATCGCATTTTCGGCGAAACTGACTCGGATACTCTCTACGGCAATCAAGGTTCCGACACCATCATCGGCGACTACGGCACTCCAGGGGGCAGTACAGTTGCGACTGATGAAGGCGATTTAATTTTCGGCAACGACATCGGCGACATCATCGGCGGTGGCAGCGGTAACGATAGCATTTTTGGCGGCAAAGGTCATGACTTAGTTTACGGTGGCAAAGACAACGACCTGATTTGGGGCGAACTCGGTTCCGACACGATTGTCGGCGACGAGGGAGAGGATTCGCTTTATGGTGGCTTGCAAAACGAGTTAGTGTCCGATGTTGATGGACGCGACTTGCTATTTGGGGGAGATGGAAATGACTTTCAGGGTGGGGGTGAGAGTTCCGACTCTCT
>NZ_JAUBTF010000163.1:0-1195 GCF_036702355.1 Microcoleus sp. D3_18_C4 | reverse complement strand
TTACAGATATGGGTTAATTTACATTCTGGGCATTGCATAAATTATTCCTCCTATTCATACTCTAACTCAGCAACGCCCCAAATTTGGCGTTGCTTAATCAGGGTATGAAAAAAATAACTTTAAAATCCCGAAGTTTTGTGGATACTGGTTTCTCTGACTTGCATATTTAGCCCTTCATACCCTAAATCAGCAACGCCAAAACCCCGATATTAATCGGGGTATCGATTCCTAATGTCCGTGGATGTGTCGTCTCAGGACTCTTCAATTATCTCCATCAGCACCTTAACATCACCTAAAGTAGCCTTCGATTTTGGGTGCAAGGCTTTTAATTGATTGAGCAAGTCCGCTGGCTCCGCAAGCTCGATCGCTGGTGTTGGATTCCGTTTAAGTTTTTCGAGTTCTTCGCATTTGCGATCAAATTCTTCCTGCGTGCGATCGAGTTCTTCGTACTTGCTAGCGAGTTGTGCCTGGACTTGTTGGCGATCGGCGCGTTCTGTTTCGAGTTCTTCCCGCGTGCGATCGAGTTCTGCCGCGAATTGCTCTCGATCGCCCGCTCGATCGGCGGTAAGCGTCTCAACCTGTGTCTTGAGTTTTTTCACTTCCTCCTGATCGCCAGCAACATCTGCTAATTGCTGTTCGGCTGCTGCGAGTTTCTGGTTGGTGGCGTCTAATTCCTGGTTGGCAGTTGCTAGTTGCTCTTGAGTTTGCTTGACTTCTTCTTGAGGTTGTTTCAATTCTTGCCTAACCGATTCCTCTTCGTTGCGATCTGTGCTCAGGCGGCTAATCTCCTCACTGCGGGTTTGAAGATGCACCCGCTAGATGAAGAATTGTAACAATATTGCTTGTTAATAGCCTCTGCCTTGGGGGAGAATCAACCTCCAGGTGCAGCTTCGGGCGACTCTTTTGAGATGTAAATTTTGGATCAAGGCAAGTCTAAATTCGTCTAAATTAGTATTTATAACGACACTTATAAAGAGTAAATGCTCAACTTACTCGGAGAGCAAGAGCCACAAACCTTGAAGCTGGCGTCACCGGTGCCGCTGGCGCTTCATCCCGCTGCGGTGTACCTAGACAGTTTGGGGAGCGATCGCTCGAAGGCAACGATGGCGGCAGGACTTGACATCATGGCGAAGTTGCTGGCGGGCTCGGAGTGCGATCGGATGACGTTGAATTGGGCAGCCTTGCGCTACAAGCA
>NZ_JAUBTF010000162.1:0-1220 GCF_036702355.1 Microcoleus sp. D3_18_C4 | reverse complement strand
TAGGGTTTGCTGAATAATTGATCGCAGACCACTAGCAGGAGCGATCGATATATTCAAGGTGAGTTAAATATAAGTTTGTCCTGCCTGATTTTGAGTAAAATATAAGCGCAAATTATGTTAAGTCCAAAAACAGGCATTGTTTGATCCGCTCGACATAAAAACACATAAAAAACCCGGCGCCACCAGGTAGAAAGGTTCATGACTAAAAAAGTGATAGCAATAGTTGTTTGTGAAGTATTATCAAGTTTTGCCATGATACGATTGAGACCGAATCTTCGTTTACCTTCCCCGAATTTACCCTCAATCGCATTCCTAATTCTGTCATCTTTTAATGCTTGCTTCTTTTTTTCTTTACTGACATTTACTGGAGGCCTTCCTAAAGGCGGTCCACTGATTCTAATGCCTTTTTCTTTACACCAAGCTCGGTTCTCTCTTGTACGATAAATTCGATCTGCATGAACGGACTCTGGATAATATCCTGTGAAGCTATGATATGCTTCTACTTGTGCTTTTAGATATCCTGATTCGTTAAAATTATCCCAGCTCATCCGGTCTAAAAATACATATCCTTCAAAACAGCTCGCTGATAGTTTAGCTCCAAATTCTACGCTTTTTCCGGCTTTCCCTCTGACTATGGGACGGATGTGGGGTTGACTTAAACTTACTATTCTATCCTCAATACTCTGTTTATCGTTGTCAAATAACCACTGTTGTTGGCGATAGACTTCTGTGAGGACTAGCAAGGTTTTATATTGCTTTTTAGTCAGACCTTTTAGGGTCGCACCTGAATCGATTAGCTGTTCAATATGAGCTAGGTTTCTTTTGATATATTGAAGTTGTTTTTTAATTGCCTGTCTTTTTTTGTTGCGGGATGGTCTTCTTTGTTTGGCTATTAATAAGTAATCTTTTCGGGCGAGATTACGGTAGGTTCTAGGTTTTTTCGTGATTTGACCTTTGAGCTGTTTATACAGAATATCTAGGATTTTTTCGGTGTGAACTCTGGCTCTGTTTAATAGTCCTAAGTCGGTCGGATAACTAATATCGGCTGGGGCGCAGGTCGCATCTATGATTAATTTTCCGCGATTGACTGACTTATTTTTGGCGTCCGAATCCTTTTTTTTTTCCGTTTTAACTGGGGTGATGGAGCGTATTTTTTCGACCATTCGCTCGTTCACTTTATTAATTAGGTTGGGACTGATTCGTTGCCGAAAATGGACTAA
>NZ_JAUBTF010000161.1:0-1314 GCF_036702355.1 Microcoleus sp. D3_18_C4 | reverse complement strand
CCTTACAAGTGTAGGTTTTTTACAATGAAGAGGAACAACAGATATAGAGACTGGACGGGTCAGCCCATCATCTAGCTTTGAGACTTATGCTGAAAAATCACTACCTGAAACAGTGGATGAGCATTGTCAGCTATCATCTGCCAGAGCTAACCCTACCTCAAGCATCAGGGCTAGCGACTTGGAGTTTTGGGATGGTAATGACGCAATCGAGTAGCCTGACAAGAGTGTCCCACTTCATTGCGACACTGAACCAAGAAAAATTCAACACGGTACGGCAAAGGCTGAAAGAATGGTATCAGGAAGCTCAAGCTAAGAGCGGAGTTCGGCGAGGAAACAAACGCGCTGAACTACAAGTGAGCCAATATTTTGCCCCATTATTGCGGTGGGTGTTGAATTTATGGCCGAGCCATGTGAAACAGCTACCTTTGGCGATCGATGCGACCAATATCGGACAAACCTTCACGGTTTTATCAATAAATGTTCTCTATCGCAGTTGTGCCATCCCTGTCGCCTGGAAAGTGGTCAGAGGCACAGAAAAAGGAGCTTGGAAGCCACACTGGCAAGAGCTATTTGAGTCAATCAAACCAGCCGTTTCCTCAGAGTGGATGGTCATCGTTTGTGCTGACCGAGGACTTTATGCCGATTGGTTATATCACCAGATTGTCAGCCAGGGTTGGCATCCATTTTTACGGATTAATCATCAAGGTACATACCAGCTCGACGAGCAGACACAATGGCAGCGTCTGGCAGATGTCGTTGACAAGCCTGGGCTGAGTTATTCAGCACCCGTGACTTGCTTTAAAACCAATCCTCTAGGGTGTACTTTGTTAGCTTGTTGGCAGCCTGGTTATCAAGATCCGTGGCTGATTGTGACTGATTTAGCCCCAGAGGTTGGCAATCCACTTTGGTATGGCTTACGCTCTTGGATTGAGTGTTCTTACCGAGATTTTAAATCTGATGGTTGGCAATGGCATAAAACTCGTTTGCGTGACCCACTGCGAGCTGAGCGCCATTGGTTGGCAATGGCAGTAGCAACTCTCTGGATGGTGACTGTTGGAGGCGGGGCCGATTCAGCTCCCCCAGAATCCCTATTTGAACAACTTCCTCAAGGGCATATTGCCAAACAGCGTTCCCGACGCTCTGATCGTGGGCGTCAGTTATCTTGTTTTCTTCAAGGCTTACTCAATGTGGTGGCTAATTTGCTCAATGGTCAGCCGATTGTTCTAGGGCGCTTGTTTCCTCAATCTTGGCCCTCTTGTTGGCCTGTTGTTTCTAACACCTCCTAATTGTAAAAAACCTACACTTGTAAGCTCC
>NZ_JAUBTF010000160.1:0-1329 GCF_036702355.1 Microcoleus sp. D3_18_C4 | reverse complement strand
CTAGTACAGCTCGGCGTAAATACACAGACTATTAAACAGCCAAGACTTTACCCTTGTATGTCCACTTAAAAGGTTTGGCCATTGTTTGATTAAAGTAGTTAATAAAATTGAGGATGCGATTTTTCAGATCGTACTCACTGGTGAAACTTGCTCTTTTAAGTAATTTCCGCACCAAAATGCTGAACCAAATCTCTATTTGATTAAGCCACGAAGAATGTTTGGGTGTGTAATGGAAAACAATTTGATGTGTTGGGTCACTTAAAAAAACAGCGCGAGATTTCATGGATTGAAGTATGCCGCTTTTTCCCTTAATACCGAGGTCGATATCTAAGCCTTCTTTTTCGGCGACCAAACGCACCAGTGATTCAGATTGGTGAGTATTCAGACAATCCATAATTAGATGCCATTTTTTGGCATCAGGGTCAGTTTCAATGATGTGACGAATATTCAGTAAAAAATCGGATTCTGTTCTCGAATCTCCGCAAGTTGGCTCGATTATCTTACCATTCGCAATATTGAAATTAGCAATCAAGGTCTGCGTACCATGACGAATATATTCAAACTCTCTTCTTGCAACTTTCCCGGGTCGCATTGGTAAGTCTTTTTCGAGACGCTCAATCGCTTGAATCCCTGTCATTTCATCAACTGATATAGTGTGTTCTCCATTTTGACTGCGTTCAATCGCACTCAGATATAAGTTTGTAATATCTTTAACTTTTGCATCAAATTCTTCATCCACAGGGGGGGGTTAACCAGTAGCGCGAGGCGTGTGGTTTAATTTCTGCTTCTTCTAATAATCTGCCAACATGGCGGACTGATATACTTTCAATAATGCCTTGTTTCATGATTTCCTCCGCCAGTTCTCTAGCTGTCCAGTGACTTATTGGTCGTCCATAATCGGACGGTGAGGAACAGGCGAGTGCAAATAACTCGGTTACTTGTTCCATGCTAAATTTTACTGGTGCGCCAACACGCTCTCGATCTTGTAATCTTTGCAAAATTGATAAGTCTTTTCCCTCGCTCTCCAACCATCGGTTTCGCCATAAACTAGCCATCTGCCGATTAATCTCTAAACTTCGGGCTATTTCACGATGGTTTTGACCATCAGATGCCATGAGAATGATTTTGGCTCGTAGCACGATCTGTTGTGGCGTGTTGTGTCTCTTGAGCAACTGGTGAAGTTGATGACGCACGCCATCGCTTAAATTTAATATTTTAGGCATTAATAAGGCCATATCTGACTCCTTTATCACCTACCGAAACTGGTCTAAACTAACTATGTTATTCTACCACAAATATAGTCTGTCTACTTACGCCGAGCTGTACTAG
>NZ_JAUBTF010000159.1:0-1493 GCF_036702355.1 Microcoleus sp. D3_18_C4 | reverse complement strand
CTCGATCGAATAAGCTTTCATTTTTTCTGCTGATGTACTGAATGTAGTGTACCACATTTACATGGAATTTGCTGTAAGTAATGATAGCAGCGATCGCTCTTCCTTCCTGTTCTATGACAATTCGTTCTCCAGTATCCTCGACACGGGCGATGAGTTCGGGAAATCTGTCATTGGTTAGATTGACATTTAGTTGAGTCACCTTTTACCTCGCTATTAATTCTCGTATTATATCGTGTCCATTAGCTTCGTTTAAAAGTGTTTTTGATGCTGTAGGGGCGGGTTTTACCAACAATAATCGCCTCAAACGGACAATCTCCTAAACCCGCCCCGCCGAAGGGCAAATCCCTATTCTTGAATTAAGGCTTGAAACCGAGTATGCGATCGAATGCTTTCAAAATTCGAGTCAGTTTTTGCCATTTCTCGGTATTTGTCAGAATTCAGATTGATGGCTTGCTGCAAATTCTGAATCGCTTGGTCACTTTGACTCTTTAACGCATAGCAGCAAGCTTTATTATAAAATGCTGCGTCATTATCTGGTTTGATTTCTAAGGCTTTGTCGTAGTCGGCGATAGCTTCTGACAATCTGCCTAAATTACCCAGTGCCTTGCCCCGATTGTGCCAGGCTTCGTGATAATTTGGTTTGATTTCTAAGGCTTTGTCGTAGTCGGCGATAGCTTCTGACAATCTGCCTAAATTAACCAGTGCATTGCCACGATTGTTCCAGGCTTCGTGATAATTTGGTTTAATTCCTAAGGCTTTGTCGTAGTCGGCTATCTCCTCTTCAAATCTGCCTAAATCATCCAGTGCAATGCCCCGATTGTACCAGGATTCGTGTTTATCTGGTTTGATTTCTAAGGCTTTGTCGTAGTCGGCTATCGCTTCTGACAATCTGCCTAAATTAACCAGTGCATTGCCTCGATTGTGCCAAGCCTCGTGATAATTTGGTTTGATTTCTAAGGCTTTGTCGTAGTCGGCGATAGCTTCTGACAATCTGCCTAAATTAACCAGTGCAACGCCCCGATAGTTCCAGGATTCGTGATAATTTGGTTTGATTTCTAAAGCTTTTTCGTATGAGGCTATAGCCTCTGTATATTCTTGAGCAGATTCATATAATACACCTTGTAAAAAAAACAATTCGGCTTTTTGTTCTGGCGTTTGTCCATCCAGATTAATCAAGATTTGAATGATCGCCAGTTCCGGGTTTTGTTGGGCATTTAAAGTTTGTTTGTTTTCGATATTCATCATTTATTCCTCTTCATCAAACTTTCATTTTTCCAAGTATAACCGTAGGGTGCATCAGGGAGAAATTCTTGAGTAAGTGGTTAAAATATTCGACCATGACGCACCTTACAATTACTATTTTATCAGGTGCGTCGCTATGAGATTGTCGAAATTTAGTTAAGAATTTTTCATAGTTATAGTCATTTCAAATAAGTATGAGACTATTTAAAAATGAGGTAAAATTAATAAAAATAGTGAACCCGCTAGGAAAA
>NZ_JAUBTF010000158.1:0-1572 GCF_036702355.1 Microcoleus sp. D3_18_C4 | reverse complement strand
GTAGAAGTTCACGGGGGTAGCAAAAACCCAAAAAATCTGATAAGGTGAGGCACATGGAGAAGACAGTGCCGGAATTAATGGCGGCAATCAGCCCAGCAGAGTGGGCGCAAGTGCCAGATAGCGTGCTCGAACTAATTTACGAATTAGTGCGTAGGATGGATCGGGTTGAACAGGAAATAGCGGAACTGAGAACAGAAAACGAGCTTCTCAAACAGCAATTAGCCAGAACTTCGGCAAATTCATCACAACCACCATCGAAGAATCCTCAAGGATTTAAGCCCAATCGAAAGGAACCCACCGGCAAGAAGCGGGGTGGGCAACTAGGACATTCGGGACACGAACGGAAGCTATACCCGACCCAAATGTGTCAAGAAGTAATCAACCATTACCCGCAGCAATGTAGTGGATGTGGAGGCATCCTAGGGATTGAAAATAGTGGTCAAGCCTACCGACATCAAGTAGTGGAAGTCCCACCAGTACAGCGGCTCGTCATCGAACATCAGTTTCATCCAATTACCTGTACTTGTTGTGGGAAAGAAAATCAAGCCCCAGAAATGACCGAAATAATTGGGCTGGGTGGATATGGTCCAAGAACAGCAGCCTATGTAGGTCTATTCAGTAGTGAGTACCGACAATCCTACCGCCAAATACGTGCGCTGATGCAGGCGGTGTTTGGGATTGAAATGTCCGTCGGCACTATCAATCGTCTACGGACAGAAGTGAGTGAGGCAGTTAGCGATGCGGTCACAGAAGCCCAACATTACATCCAGCAGCAACCGACTGTGGGAGTAGATGAGACTGGATTTCAGCAGCGGAATGGAGATGGTCACAATGCCACCAAGACCAGTGGTTGGCTGTGGGTGGCAGTAACGCCATTGATCCAGAGCTTTCAGGTAATTTTAAGTAGAGCTAGTAGTGCTGCTCAAACCGTTTTGGGCGAAACTTTTAGTGGCTCGATCACCAGTGATCGTTGCCCTGCCTATAACTGGGTGGATGTCCATCGCAGGCAACTGTGCTGGGCGCACCTCAAACGAGATTTTATTCAAATATCCGAACGAGTTGGAGCTTCTGCCCAAATAGGCAAATCCTTGCTGGAGCAGGAAAAAGAGCTTTTCAATCTCTGGCATAAATTTAGAAATGACCAACTCACTCGTTCTGAGTTGAAAGAAAGGGTTGAACCTATTAAGACTAAAGTTTTGAGCATCTTGCTAGAAGCTTCGCAGTTAGACATCGACGAGAGGGAAAAAACCCCACTGGCAAAAACTGTGCGGACTTGCCGTAATTTACTAAAGTTGGAAGTGGCTCTGTGGTTATTTATCTCCTCAGATGGTGTAGAGCCGACCAATAATGCCGCTGAGAGAGCCATTCGCCCTGCTGTGATTTGGCGACGGACTAGCTTTGGTTCAGATTCAGCAGCAGGAAGTCTGTTTGTTGCCCGTTTACTCACCGTCGTGTCTTCTCTCAAGCTGCAAGACCGGAATATTCTTGAGTTCCTGACTGAATCTGTCTTGAGTACTCGTTCTTGTCGGATTCCTCCTTCTCTTCTGCCACGCTAACCCCGTGAACTTCTAC
>NZ_JAUBTF010000157.1:0-1753 GCF_036702355.1 Microcoleus sp. D3_18_C4 | reverse complement strand
CCTAGGGCGTCGGTTCAGTATCAGGAGTTGACAAAACAAACTGGAAATGATAGGTGAATTGAGAAGCCTGTTAAATTCTCACAATCAGGAAGAAGGAAGAAACCTTATGCGCCCTCACTTATGGCATCCTCCAATTGAACTCTCAGAAAGAGAATCGTTGATTATCAAACGCATTAAACGAGCCAAGTTATTCACGTTTCTTCGACTGAACCGTTCATTCATATTTAATGATGAGTTTCAAGAAGAACTTGCTACAATTTTTAAAGACAGCACCGTGGGTCAGAGTCCAGTTCCTCCTGCACAACTTGCCTTGGCAATTATTCTACAAGCATATTTGGGTATTTCTGATGATGAAGTGATTGAAGAAATGCTCATGGATCAACGTTGGCAGTTAGTTCTTGATTGTCTCAATTGTGAAAGTCCTCCTTTTAGCAAAGCCACTTTGGTTAGATTCAGAAAGGGCTTAATTAAAAAAGAACTAGACCAACGTTTAATTGACCGCACCGTAGAAATTGCCAAACAAAAAGGTGGATTTGGCTCATCTCAACTTAAAGCGGCTTTAGATTCCTCCCCGTTATGGGGAGCCGGGAAAGTCGAAGATACATATAATTTATTGGGTCATGCTTTGCGGAAAGCAGTGAGCATGATAGCTGCTGTGCAGGGGCGGGAGCCAGCAGAAATTGCCCTGGAAGCAGGTGCACCCATCCTTAATAGTTCCAGCTTAAAAACGGCATTAGATTTAAACTGGGATAATCCAGTAGAGCGTCAAAATGCACTCTTACTTATCCTAAGTAGCTTAGATTCAGTGGAAGAATGGATGCAAAGCCAGTCTGATTGTGATGAATTTGAAGTAGTTCAAGAGACTCTGGATGTTGCCCGAGTCATTGAATCCCAAAATGTGACTTTCGACTCACAAGGCGTTCCGAGTTTAAGTAAAGGGGTCGCCAAAGATCGTCGGATTTCTATTGAAGACCCAGATATGCGGCATGGGCGTAAAAGCCGCTCTAAAAAAATAGATGGATATAAACGCCACGTTCTTAAAGATTTAGAGAGTGGTGTAGTTTGCGCGGTGGCGTTGACACGCGCAAATACTCCGGAAGCCACTGCTACAGTTGACCTAGAACGTGACTTAAAATTTCAAAATATTCACCTAGCTGAGTTACATATTGACCGGGCTTATTTATCCAGTCATTGGGTGGTACAACGGGATGATAAATTACAGATATTTTGCAAGGCGTGGCCGGTCAGAAATTCTGGACGGTTTGATAAAAATTCCTTTTTTCTTGACTGGGATACGCATTTAATTAGCTGTCCCAATCAGGTAAGTATCCCATTTGAACCCGGGAAAATTGTTCATTTTCCGGCGAGTGAATGTGCAATTTGTCCTCAGAGGTCTGGTTGCACGAATAGTAAAAAAGGACGGACTGTATCAATTCATCCTGATGAAGCCTTAATGCAAGAGTTGCGAGCACGTCAATCCACTGCTATTGGTCGAAAAAACTTAAGAAAACGTACTACAGTTGAACACTCTCTGGCTCATATTGGGCATTGGCAGGGGAACCGTGCTCGCTATATCGGGCAGCGGAAAAATCTTTTCGATCTACGGCGAGTCGCTGTCGTCCATAATCTTCATGTCATTGCTCGAATGGATAAGGTTCGGCCAATTACACCAGGCATAGAGTCGAACTCATGCACTGGCTAATTTCATAAAGTCCTTTTTTTGTCAACTCCTAATACTGAACCGACGCTCTAG
>NZ_JAUBTF010000156.1:0-1915 GCF_036702355.1 Microcoleus sp. D3_18_C4 | reverse complement strand
GCTTACTTTAACCGAGGACTGACTAGATATAAATTGAGAGAGGTTCAGGGAGCATTTGAGGATTTTCAGAAAGCAGCAGGGCTTTTTAAGCAGCAGGGGAGAATGGATTCTTATCAAGAGGCAGTTTCTCAAATTACAAAGCTATGGTGTTAGTTGAGTTTTCAAATTAGAAATTGGGAATGGGAAATTGGGCAATTGGGGAATGGGGAATGGGAATTGGGGAATTTGTAAGGTGCGCCATAAGCACCCTACACCTATAGTTAAAGTTAGCCAATTCTCAAGGCTGCATCGGCAGGTTGAGGGTTAGGATTACTAGGAATCCTAGATAAAGGAATTGCAAAGGCTGCATTTTGAACAGAGGCGACAGTAGAATTTTGTACCACAGTACCAGCCGCTGCCAAGTTAATGACAGTATTGCTTCCAGATTGAGTGAATGTAGTATCGGATAAATTTCCTGTCAAAGCAATGCGATCGCCTTCCTCTGGTCTAAAATCAACTATTGTATGACTTGTCGGGGGTAGGGTAATAAAAGGAAGAGAAGCAGGATCTACTCCGAGCAAAACAAAAGTATCTGCACCACTACCTCCTGTGAGAGTATTGTTGCCTGTATCTCCAATCAAAATATCATTGCCATCACCACCAATTAAGATATCATCCCCTTGACCGCCTCGCAAAAAGTCGTTACCAGCATCACCATTGAGAATATCGTCAGCGAAATTGCCAATCAGAATATCGTTGCCAACACCACCGCTAATGGAATCGTTACCTTTGCCACCTCGCAAAAAGTCGTCACCGACTTCGCCACTGATGGTATCGTTGCCTTGGCTGCCATTAATTGCATCATCCGTCGGTGAACCGAGGATGCGATCGTTTGCGCTACCTCCCACTACACCGCTGGGATTTTGCTGAGAGTCTTGGGAAGTGACTTGATAGTTGTTGGGGGTATTTGGCAGTCTGAGCGCTCCCAAAGATAGATTTACGAAATTGGTACTATTAATTAAATCGTTGAGCACATTAACATCGGTAATGATGCTAGAAACCCGACTGGGGACGATTCCTTGAACGACTTTTGCAGTTGAAATGCGATCGCCCTGCTGCACCGCATTCACCGTTTCAAAACCTTGAATAACATTGCCAAAAACAGCATAACTACCATCCAAAAATGGCAACTCATCCAAAGCAAAATAAAACTGCGAAGAAGCCGAATCCAAAGCATTGGAACGAGCCATTGCCACAGCGCCGCGATTATGCCGCAACTGCGGCGTCTGGGTGACAACTTGGTTGTAAACAGGTTGCGCGGCCCCTTGCGGCTTAATTTCCAAAGGAATAAAACGCGCCTGATTGGTATCCGGGTCAATAAAACTACCCGTTCCCAATTGACTTGCCGGAATTGTCGTATCCCTGCTGCGCGGATCACCTCCTTGCACAACAAAAGGATCTGGCTGACGCACAACTCGGTGAAACATCACCCCGTCGTAAATGCCTCGTTCAACTAAGTCAACAAAATTTCCTCCAGTAATCGGGGCATTAGTGCCGTCTACTTCGATCACAACGGGTTGACCGTTAATTACCTGGACTACTATAGCTTTGCCTGTTAACGGGAGTGCAGCGCTCATGGGTAAATTGCTATTTGAGTGAGTGATCTTGGGGTTTTAGAAGCAATCCGCGAATTGCCTCTACCTATTTAATCAGAAAACTGTAAACTTGTCTGTAAGTACAGTTCTACTTCTAAATTTATGATGTCCCGTCGCCAGTTCTTTAGCACTTTATTGGCAAGCAGAAATATCAGCATTCTTTAACTTAGCAGCGGACAAATTAGCGCCGCTCAAATGGGCTTATTGGAGATTAGCTCCCCGCAAATCGACTGCGCTCAAATCGCACTGTTTCCACAAAAAACTGACGCACCAATTATCCT
>NZ_JAUBTF010000155.1:0-1954 GCF_036702355.1 Microcoleus sp. D3_18_C4 | reverse complement strand
CCCTTCCCTATTCAATTAATTATTTCGATCGAGCATTAGTCACCGCACGCGATTGCTAAACCATACCCCAATTCAGCAACGCCGGGATTGGTTTGTGTGGACGGTGTAGGGTACTGGGTTCTACGGCTGATGCGTTACAAATTGTTGCGAACTGATGCCGTAATGCAGTCAAGAGTGAGATAGTTGGTAGTGGTGCATTATCATGTTAAACTAATAAAATAATATCAATACTCCTGAGTATATATGAGTATCACTTGTGTAAGATGTCCTTCGGGGAAAATTATTAAATACGCTCATACTTAGGGTAAACAAGTGGTAAACAAGGATATAAATGTCAAGAATGGGGGCGACGGTATTTTGTCCCTGAGTATAATTTATCGTTAAGGCGAGTTCCATGACCGGCAATTACTATACACCACTACCCAATTACTATGTACGACAAAAGTAATCGAAATAAGCTCATGCCAGATCCAACAAGTGAAGCGAAGACTCACTTTATCTCACCACGGTTACTAAAGTTATTAGATTGCCCGACCCCTATAAGTCAATTCTTTGCCCAAGCGACCTATATGAGTCGCCGCACTGAGCCGGAAAGTATTGATTTTACTTTCGGTGATGCCCATGAAATACCACCTCCAGGGTTTGTAGAAGCCTTACAGCGTTGGAGTGTACCGCAAAATCAAGGGTGGTATGGCTACAAGGGAAATATTCCAGAATCACGGATCACTGTATCCGCTGCTCTTCAGGATAAACGCGGACTTTCTATATTGCCTGAAGATATTTTTATGACCAATGGTACTGTAGTTGGTTTGGCGATTTGTCTGCAAATGTTAGCTGGTGAGGGAGATGAGGTAATTATTTTGAATCCACCCTGGTTAGGCTATAGGAGTATGGTGCATTTTACCGGTGCGGTTCCGATTGGTGTGCCTGTGGATACAAACACCTTTGATATGGATTTGCAGGCGATCGCATCTGCAATTACAGAACGGACTCGAGCAATTATTATCAATTCACCTCACAACCCTACAGGTAAGCTTTTTTCAGCTAGTACCCTGGAGGGTTTGAGTGCTATACTTAACGAGGCTTCTCAGCACTATGGCAAGCCTATTTATATTATTTCCGATGAAAGCTTCAGCCGCATTGTTTTCGACAACAAGATTTGTTTTAGCCCTACTCAGTTTTACCCGTTTTCTTTCTTAGTATATGGTTATAGTAAGACTTTAATGGCACCCGGTCAACGTATAGGGTATATTGCTTTACCTCCCACTATGCCTAATCGGGAAGAAATAAGACGAATCATTGCCCTCCTACAACAAAGTCCTTTTGGTTGGTGTTATCCTAGTGTGCTCATGCAGTATGCCTTAGGAGACTTAGAGCAACTCAACATAAATATCGAGCATTTACAAAACAAGCGAGATGGGATGGTGAAGGCACTGCGGGATATGGGTTACACCCTGTATAACCCTGATGGGACGTTCTTCCTCTTGGTGCAATCACCTTGGGATGATGACCTTGCTTTTGCCGAGTTATTAGCAAGTCAAGATATATTTGTTTTACCAGGAACTCCCCAGGAAATACCCGGTTACTTCCGAATTTCCCTTACTGCCAACGAAGAAATGATTTCGCGTTCTCTACCCAAATTCCAAGCTGCGATGGAATACGCTGTTGCTAACCCCTCTTCTGTCACTAAGCGGCAGAGTATAATAGAACAAAATCTCTCAAACCAGAGCTAGGTCTATGGTTAACCCTCGCCAAGCTAATTTAACCTTGAAATAGATTGATGAGTATTGTCGCTATTACAGAAATCTGTTTTCAGAAGTCAGAAGCTTCAAAGCTTTTACACACCTTCATGCTGGTATAATTTCTGATACGGCGTTGCTGAATTGGGGTATGGTTCAGCGATCGCGTGCGGTGACTAATGCTCGATGGAAATAATTAATTGAATAGGGAAGGC
>NZ_JAUBTF010000154.1:0-2090 GCF_036702355.1 Microcoleus sp. D3_18_C4 | reverse complement strand
TGTGCGAATCGTTGGCTAGAAACCAGTCCTCCAAAGGATTAGGGGGATTAGCCGCAAGGAATAGAACCTTGACAACTGAATGACCATGTAGGTGAGAATCAGTACCCTAGAACACTCAAATCCTACCCCGCAGGTGCAGCGGTGAAAGCATCTCCCCTACGGTAGCGACTAGCCATCAATCCGTAAAGCGGGGAGAAAAGATGTTATTACTAACAGCCTAAGTCGGTAAGCATCGAGCAAAGTACCCATGAGTAAAGCCTCGGCTTGAAGATGTGTCTGAATCGTCGTTACCAAGAACCAGCGAAATAAGGCTTAATGCGCTGGAGCCAAAAGGCACAGGATAAAAGGAGTTGGCAAGTGGTTATTTGACCAACAAGCACTTCCGATAAACCCGGCGAATAACATCACTCTAAAGGTACACAGTATGGTCATTCGGAACGAGATAACCTCTCGTCTGCTCTCAGGTGGTCGAATCCCTGTAGTAGGTGCTAACCGTATGCAACGAGTAGGAAAGATTGGGTCAGAAGCTTAAAGTCTGGGGTAATGCCCAGGATATGCAGACGGACTCACGATGATTTGGAAGGGAAAGTCTCAAGTAGTGAGTAAAAATGTCTAAAACGAGTTTAAAGACTACGGTAGAATGGAACCAAGTGAACTGGCGAAAGCTAGAACGTAAGGTTTATAAGCTCCAAAAGAGAATTTTTCAAGCCTCTCAACGTGGTGATGTAAAAGCATTACGCAGACTCCAAAAGACGTTGATGAAGTCTTGGTCAGCTAAGGTGTTAGCGGTTCGTAGAGTAACCCAGGATAATACTGGCAAGAAAACGGCAGGAGTGGACGGGGTAAAATCCTTATCCCCAGCAGCACGTTTAAAGTTAGTAAATAATCTAAAACTGGGGTCTAAAGTTAGTCCGACTAGGCGAGTATGGATTCCCAAGCCTGGGACGGAAGAGAAACGACCATTAGGCATACCTACAATGGAAGACCGAGCCTTGCAAGCACTTGTCAAACTGGTATTAGAACCAGAATGGGAAGCGCGATTTGAACCTAACTCATACGGGTTCAGACCTGGACGTTCATGCCAAGATGCAGTCGAGGCTATATTTTCAAGCATCAATAAAAAGCCTAAATATGTGCTTGATGCCGATATAACTAAATGTTTCGACCGGATTGACCATGAAGCACTGCTCAATAAATTAAATACATTCCCCACCATTCGCCGACAGATTCGTGCATGGTTAAAAGCGGGAGTGATGGATGTTATGCAGTTGTTTCCAACATCTGAGGGTACTCCACAGGGTGGGGTTATTTCTCCATTACTGGCAAATATTGCCCTCCACGGGATGGAAGAACGAATTAAACAGTTTGCAGAAACACTGCCTACTAGAAGCGGCAAAGGCAAAAGGGATAACCGTAATAGTCTTAGCCTGATTCGTTATGCCGATGACTTCGTAATTCTCCACGAAGACATAACTGTTGTTCAAAGATGCAAAGAGATTATCTCCGAATGGTTAAAAGGCATGAACTTGGAACTTAAGCCTTCTAAAACGAGACTTGCCCACACCCTTAACCAGTATGAGCAAGAAAACCCAGGGTTCGACTTCCTGGGATTCAAGATACAACAATTTCCCGTAGGAAAGTATCACTCGAAACAAGGTTTTAAGACAATCATCACCCCAAGCAAGCAGAAGCAAAAGGTGCATTACGACCAAATCGCTAGTGTAATTAAAGCCCATAAGGCAGCACCGCAAGCAGTGCTAATCAGCCATTTAAACCCAATTATCCGGGGATGGGCTAACTACTATGCGACTGTAGTAAGTAAGGTTGCTTACTCAGACATCGATGACCTCATGTACCAAAAGTTAAGAGCTTGGTCAAAACACCGTCACCCCTTAAAGAATGGGGAATGGGTGGCAAAGAAATATTGGCACTCTATAAACGGTGATAACTGGGTATTCGCAACCAAGAAGGAAGGTTCAACCCCACTTCGGTTACTAGACCATGCCGACACTCCAATAGTACGACATATAAAAGTTAAAAGCGAATCGTCTCCATACGACGGGAATCTGGTTTACTGGAGTACAAGAATG
>NZ_JAUBTF010000153.1:0-2369 GCF_036702355.1 Microcoleus sp. D3_18_C4 | reverse complement strand
GGGTGTGACGGGAACGTTAAATGCTTACCCTACTTACATTATAGCTTACTTATCTCTGATTTATTGTTTAAGTCCCGTTATAAGACTACGAGTGGTGTGGTTGAAGGCATCAACAATAAGCTCAAGTTGATTAAACGTTCTGCTTACGGATTTAGAAACTTTGAAAACTTTCGAGTTAGATGTTTGCTTACTTGGCAGTTTAATTGTTAGTTTAGCATACTAGATACTGAAGAACCAGTTTAGATAAACTAGAATAATTTTCCCAGTTGAGGTCTTTTTTTGTATGTGACCACAATCTTTCAATCGGATTCAATTCAGGACTATAGGCAGGTAAATATATTGGCATTATATGGTCATGCCAGTCTAATAAGAGAGCTTTATGAAAGCTACCATTATCCATTATAATTAGATTGAAAGAGTCTGAGTATTTTTGGGCAAATCCATTTAAAAACTCTTGAAAGCAGTTGTAATTAAGCTGAGAAAAATGTTGATAATATTGTTCACCTGCTGATGGCTCTACAACTCCATAAACCTAGAAATTTCCTCGTCTCCATTGCTTTTTTCCAATGGGTTTTACCCCCTTTAATGTAATCATTCTGCCCTGCATAGTAATCAATCCAAATCTACTCTCGTCCTGACACCATATCCTTACAGGATTGGATTTTCCGAAATATTTAATCATTACTTTGATGAGCTCACATAGTTTTTTTTTGAAGCTTGCCTGCACTTCTTCGTTCGCTTTGTTACTTTGGGGTCTTGGGATTTTCAGGTTAGCTTTCAATTTATAATGAACTAGGTCATGTACCACTTTATAGCTCACTTTAATTCCGCACTCTTTTTCGAGCCAGAGCTGTAATTTGCCATAACTTGTTTCTCCCTGTGGTTCTTGCAGTTTTTTGATTGATTTTTCTCTGACTTCCGGTGGTATATGTGGAGTATTCCCGGGAGCTGTTTTAACTGTGAGCAATGAGGTAATTCCACCTTGTTTGTAAGCTCTTAACCAACGATATATTGTTGAAGAGTCTCGCTTCAGCATCGTGGCTAATTCTTCTCTTGTTTTGATTTTTTTTGTGGCAATCCAGTATAATAGCAGTAATTTTTCTTTACTTACTGCGGTTATAGCCCGTTCGAGTCGATGCTCTAGTTCCTCAACCGTTTCCTGGATTTCTACCTTAAATTTGTTGGCCATATTGGAGAGCCTCTACTTTTAGCATAAATTTAGTGTACCTTCATAAGCTGTTACGCATCTAAATTGTATTTTTGGGCGGGCGGGACGCCCACCCCACAAGAATTTGCTCGAATTTGATTGTCAAATTTAGATGCGCCTCAGCTTAGTGAATTGGTATCAGTTTGCAACCCCTCCGAGAACAACAACCGAATCTCGGATTGAGTTAGTACCCGTGCTTGCCCGTGCCGGTCGATTTTCACGTGATCGCCCTAACGCTTTTCACAGATGTTCGCACGTTTTAGAGTGGTAAAAGCTGACGATTTCGGCAACCTTGCGGTGCAAAAATCAAATCGCTTGACACAGGTGAAAAGCGATGGCAGACAAGCACGCTCAACTCTGGCAAGGACTCAACGAAAGACAGCGGAAATACTTAAAAATTATGGCGTTGCTGAGTTAGAGTATGAAGAGGAGGAATAATTGGTGTTGCTTAATCAGGGTATGAAAAAAATAACTTGAAAATCCCGAAGTTTTGTAGATACTGGTTTCTCTGACTTGCATATTTAGCCCTTCATACCGTAAATCAGCAACGCCCTTTACCTTTCGCTTCAAATCAATTCTACAGTTTCACGCTTGCATCGCCCACTACCTCGGTCTATACCTGTGCTGACATAACGCATCTCAAGAGCTAATCTCAAAGTTAGTTCTTTACCGCAATTGCTCATGGGTAGCCAATCTACAGCCAAAACTATCTTTCTCCTCGCCTCTATGGTGGGCTGGCTTATCGTTGGTGCATCTTTGATGTATCTTTTTCCGGTCGTCGCAGATTGGTTAATATCCTCCGATCGCACCCATCTATGGATGCAGACCCTCAGCCGTAGCGGTTACAATCCTATGCTGGCTTGGGTAGGAGGAGGCATCACTCTGGTTATTACCGTGTCGGGGTATATCCTCTGGCATCAGAGGTTTGAAGGCAAGATTTAGAGCGATGGTCACAGATCGATTTTGGAGCGATCGAGTTCTGAATTCTTAGAAGTGTGGGAGGCCTTTGCGGTGAGGCGTAAAAAAAGCCTGCCCATACGACTATCAGAATTTTACAGGACTTACGCATGAACGCTATATGTAGCGTTTGGCTTAAGAGAGAAGGCTAAGCCTTTCGGACTGGATACAGCTTTAAAACCCACGCTCATCAACCCCAGGAAAT
>NZ_JAUBTF010000152.1:0-2370 GCF_036702355.1 Microcoleus sp. D3_18_C4 | reverse complement strand
TATTATTCACTTAGATTTCTATACAAAGAGGTATTGACAAAATATACTCCCTTCTAACTTGTTACGAATGGTCCCTTTTAGATCTTAGATTTTAAATTTTAGATTAACTCCACAGCTTGAAAGGGGGTACTTTCACGGTGCGATGGCGGTTTTAGTGCTCAGTTATACCATTTTAGATTTGAGAATAGAGAATGAATGATCGGCTAAGAGTTGGACTATTGCCTAGAGTGGTATTCTTTTTTTAAAGTGGTGTCAGTTTAGCGGCTGAGCTGACGAAACGAGAAGCAAATGCCGATCGCGCCTTATAGTTAAGGAATCAGGGGATGCAAAAAAGATGCTGAGAAACCGGGTTTGCATACAGGTTCGCTGCAATAACAGATGTCCGCGAGATTCCTCGCTAATTAGCTAGACGCGCCACATATGCCACAGATTCACTATCTGCCGGACGATCGCACGATCGAGATAGACGACGACGATATAATTCTCGAAGCTTCCCTGCGTGCCGACATTCCCCACACTCACATCTGCGGCGGTAGCGCCCGGTGTTCGACTTGCCGGGTATTGATTGTCGAAGGTTTGGAATTTTGCTCTCCGCGCACTTCGCCGGAAGAGGAACTTGCCAAAAAATTGCGTTTAGAACCGGAAATTAGGCTGGCTTGTCAGACGCAGGTTGCAGGCGGCAAGGTAATTTTGCGCCGATTGGCGATCGATTCTGAAGACTTGGAATCATTTAACGACGAAATGGCCGGAAAGTCAATTTCTACTCCTGTGGGTCAAGAGAAAAAAATTGCAATTTTGTTTGCCGATATTCGAGGGTTTACTGCGTTTGCGGAATCGCTGTTACCCTACGATGTAATTTATATTTTAAATCGCTATTTCCAAAAAATGGGTTATGTTATCAACCGCAACGGCGGGATGATTAATAATTATATGGGAGATGGTTTTATGGCGCTGTTTGGGTTGGAAAATCCCGACAAGGCGGCGGAACAAGCGGTAAGGGCTGGGGTGGAGATGCTGGAGGAACTAGAGAAACTCAATCCCTATTTTGAGACTTTATACCGTCACCAGTTGCGGATTGGGATTGGCATTCACTGCGGTTTGGTGGTTGTTGGGAATTTGGGCGCGTCGAAGAGTCAGACAGTTACGGCGATCGGGGATGCAGTAAATTTGGCCAGCCGGATCGAGGCTGCTAACAAGCAAGTAGGAACGAGTTTATTGATTTCCGAGGAGACTTATCAGGAAGTTAAGGAATTGGCGATCGTCGATCGGTGCCTATTAGTTGAAATTCCGGGAAAAAGCGGCGAATATCCGCTCTATGAAATAGTGGCGATGCCACCGCTGCCCGTGGAAATCCAGGAGATTTCCCAGGTAAGGACACGTTCTCTTGGGCAAAGTTTTGTCAATAAGTTGCGGGCTTTGTATGCTGCGCTGTACAATTGGATTAGGAAAATTTGGCGTCAAATCAAAAAACTATAGAGCAACTCCTTTTAATTTTGTTAAGCCATCGATAATATGAATATTCCCAAGTCAATAGTTCGCATTTTTGTAATGCTCCCGAACGGTCAGATTGGGGCACAACTGCGAGATAATATTCCCGGTATTGCCAGTCAAGGAATGCTTTCTACTTTTGGTGGTGGCGTGGACATTGGAGAAAGTCCACAGCAGGCAGCAGTGCGAGAATTGGAGGAAGAAACTAGCCTAAAAACCAATTATTACAAAATGGAATTTATCACAACTTTTACTCACCAAAAGACTCAAAATGATAGAAAAATTTTACAAAAAAACCACCTCTTTTTGGCGAGAGTTAGCGATTGTGATAAAATAGAAATCAAAGAAGGTGTGGGTTTGGTAGTTTTGAGAAAAGATGTAGACTTTGAAAAAGTCAACGCAGGGGAAGGTACTCAAATGGCTTGGAAATTGTTGCAGGAATATTTAAAATCACAAACCACAAACGAGCTTTTCCCCGCGAGGGCACAGAAACTTTAATAGAGAACTTCTGTACTATGTTGTCAAATACGAATTCAGAGTACGAATTATTACTACAACGGGCGATCGCCATCGCAGCCAAAGCTCATGAGGGGCAGGTTGATAAAGCAGGCAATCCCTATATCGATCATCCGCTATTTGTGATGGAAAATGTAAATTCTCTAGAGCAAAAAATCGTAGCGGTTCTACACGATGCGGTCGAAGATTCTGAACTTACACTTGAGCAACTTAAAAGCGAAGGTTTTCCTGAAGTTATCGTATCGGCGATCGAGGCGATTACCAAAATAGAAGGAGAAGCTTATGCAGCTTATTTAGGGCTTGCTGAATATATCGATGGCACTTGACGTAGCCTGGGTTATGCGCTCGCGAGAGCGAGGGTAAAGT
>NZ_JAUBTF010000151.1:0-2476 GCF_036702355.1 Microcoleus sp. D3_18_C4 | reverse complement strand
TTATCATTATTATTCAATTATATTTCTACACAAAGGGGTATTGACAAAATCTACTCTTTTCTAACTTGTTACCAATGCGCGATGGTTGATTCACAACACGTTTACTTGTACCAAACTTCATACATTGTTAAAAATGAAAGCTTATTCGATTGATTTTAGGCAAAAAATCCTTGATACTTATCATGCTGAACCCATTTCACAAAAAGCAATAGCTAAGCGTTTTTCTGTAGCCCTGAGTTTTGTACAAAAATTGCTTAAACAATATCGTGAAACAAAAAACATTACTCCGAGAACTGACCGATGTGGAGTCAAAGGCAAACTCAATGCGGAGCAACTACTCATCTTGGCCCAATTGATTGAAGAAAATAATGATGCAACTCTTGAAGAACTCCGTTATTTACTTTATGGAAAACTCGGATTTTCCGTTAGTAGAGCTACCATAGGAAGAATGATAAAACTCTTAAACATTACTGTAAAAAAAAACTTTATTCCCTTCAGGCAAAGGCACAGACCGAGTTCAAATCCTGCGATATGAGTTCTGGGAAACAATTAAAAAAATTAGTTTGAAAGACTTAATATTCCTTGACGAATCGGGAGTTAATTTGGCAAGGGTGAGGTTATATGCTACGTATGCAAAAAGGTGACAGAGCCAAGGGGCCCAAACCAACTAAACGTGGCAAAAATGTCTCAATAAGTGGAGCAATGTCAGTCAATGAAATTTTGACATCGGTTAATCTAATAGGCGGAACTGATGCAATTATATTTGAAGCTTTTATTATCAGAAAACTCGTACCCAAACTCTGGAAAGGTGCTTGTGTGGTGATGGATAATTGTCCTATTAACCTGGGAGAAGCAGTCAAAAAAGCTCTTGAAAAGAAAGGCGCAAAATTAATATACTTATCACCTTATTCACCCGATTTTTCACCAATTGAGAATCTGTGGTCAAAACTTAAAATCATTCTCCGTTGTAAGCTGTTCAGCATCTAAAACGCATATTGCATAGTATAATATGATGATATTTAGAAAAAGTAAATGCCTACTAAAAACTTCCTCAGTTGCGAGACAAAAAAAAGTCTACAACAAGCATTAAAAGAGCATGAGCATCCCGATATTCGGCAAAGAGCCTTGATTTTTTTGTTACTAAATAACGGAAATACCCAAGCTCAAACTGCTGAACTAATTGGATGTTCTCTGAGAAAAGTTGCTTATTGGAGCATTCATGGTGAGCCTGATAATTTAGACAGTTTTAAAGATGAGCGGATGAAGGGTAACTACCGAAAAGCTACAGAAGAATACATTAATTTACTTCTAGAGACCATTGAAGTAGAACCTGAGAAATATGGCTATGAATTCGGGAGATGGACAACAGCTAGACTTGCCATATATCTAGGAGAGAAGACAGGAATCGAGTTGAATAGTACCCAAGTAAGGAGGATTTTAAAATCAAAAAAGTATGTTTACATCTGGGCTAAATATAGCTTAGAGGATAAGCAAAATACCGTAAAGAGGGATTTATTTAAAGATAAATTAGCTGAGTATTTAAGAATAGCAAAAGAATCTCCAGCTCTTCTACAGGTATGGTTTTGGGATGAAAGCGGATGAAGGTTTGAGAGTAATTAGAAGGAAGAATTGGTGTAAAAAATGGACTCGAAGCAAGAAAAGAGGAGACCGACGAAATGGTCGTATTAATGTCATGGGCGGTGTGAGGTATTCAGACAAGAAAAGATGGGTGGATTTTATTCCATCTGGAAATTCTGCTAATTTTTATGCCGTCCTAAAAAATTTTTATGGAGATTTAAGAGCCGAGTGGATATTACAAGGGAATTTAGCGGAAAAATTTGAAGATAAAGGCTGTAAATTTGTGATAATTTTGGACAACGCTAGTTTTCATAAAAAAGCAGACATTTTGCAGAAAATAGCAGCAGAGATGCCGAATCTAATCATAGAGTTTTTGCCCAAGTATAGTCCTGACTACACCTTAGTTGAATTAGTATGGCATTCCGCCAAGGAATATGTTGCTAATAGATTATTTGAATCTATTGAAAAACTAGAGTCTCTGTTGAATAAATTGTTAAATGAAGGAGAACTAATTATGAAATGGAACCGCAAAATAAAAAATAAAGGTAACTTAGTTAATGCAGTTTAGATGTTTGACAGCTTATCAAGACTACTAATTATCAAGAGTTAGGAAAAGCCATCGAGTTTGCGTTCGGACAAGTTACATCGTCAAATATTTTTAACTGTTTACACACTGCTGTTATTGTACCTCATCTTTCTGAGAAAAGCTATAAGTGCAGATGGTGGAAAAGTACGACTCAGGAGACCTCAAGGAGAAAAGTCTGAATGGAAAGACTATAAAGCAATTGTGTCGGAAGCTGGTATGGTGGCTAGTTTCAATCAAAATGATATCATCATTAATTGGGCAAATAAACAACCGCTAGCAAAACCTATAACTTGCTTGGGCGATGGACATGAT
>NZ_JAUBTF010000150.1:0-2683 GCF_036702355.1 Microcoleus sp. D3_18_C4 | reverse complement strand
TACCGAAACTGGTCTAAACTAACTATGTTATTCTACCACAAATATAGTCTGTCTACTTACGCCGAGCTGTACTAGAAGTGATTTCATTGTGG
Organism: Microcoleus sp. D3_18_C4; assembly: GCF_036702355.1. Lineage (NCBI taxonomy): Bacteria > Bacillati > Cyanobacteriota > Cyanophyceae > Oscillatoriales > Microcoleaceae > Microcoleus > Microcoleus sp. D3_18_C4. The sequence continues at coordinate 2,591 of NZ_JAUBTF010000150.1, read as the reverse complement.
TATTGAAACTTCGCCACCGCCAGCAGCGCACAGAGGTAACTCTTGCGAGTGTGAGGGCTTCTGGCACCCCGCTCCTCTATCAAAAAGTTGCAGAATTCGCAAACCCAGCGATCCACATAATCCCCTACCTTAGCAGCCATTGCGGCTGCTGCTTCCTTAGAAGCCGCATACTTGAGTTCAACCGGCGGAATTAAAGTATTCAAAGACAGCTCTTCCAACGGCACTCCTCGGTAGTGATGGAACCAGCCGAGCAAGTGAAAGAACAAGCCAATTTGGTTGCGGCAGGCTGTAGTTTTCACCGGGTCTTCTAATCTACCCGGCCAGTGGGCGGAGGTACGAAACTTGTAGAACTGTTCAGTTTTAGCTTTTAACTTCTCTGACACTTGCTCTGGTTGCAAACCATAAGGCGGCAAAGCAGAGCGACTTGTCAGTAGCGTTTTCGCCATAATTCCATAGCCTCGACGGCGACGACCTCCGCAGCAATCAACAGGTTTCTCAGGTAAGGTATTTCCCGGCCACCAGCCTTGCTTGATGCACCAAGAAATAAGTTCCTTAAGCCGCGAGCGGTAAACCTCCTTACTACTATCCGAAGGTTGCAGCAGTTCAAAGGCTTTTTCTTGAGCTTCCTTCGCAGTTGTGAATTGCTCAACGTTTATACCTTTTTTAAAGGCCGTGGCCCTGTCTATTTCAACTCGCGTGGGCTTGCGACCTTTGAAAGGCTCCAAGCCCCATCCTGGCAAAGTGTAACGGTTAATCGCAGTTTCAGTTTGAGCGATAATTTCTTGCGCTTTCTTTCGCGGATGCTGGCTCTGAAGGTGAGTAGCATAAAGACCGAGAATATCGGTCAAAGAGAGGTTCTTTTTCATGTTTATAAATGGTAGTAGAGGAAAACGAGACAAGTTTAGGTCTTGTGGAAGTGCTACGAAGCTTTGAAAAGAGCCTTTCAGAAACTGGCTCTCATTCAAATAATAGTAAAAACTACAGTAAATCATAACTTTACTGTAGTTTTTACTCTAGGTGGCGGTCGGCTGTAAGCTTTACAAGACAAGGCTTTTTTTCTTAAAAACCCGCTTATTTTATAAATAAATTTTTGGCTACTTATAACCTCAAAAAAGATTAGGTAAGGCATAAGAGCTAACACCTTGCTATGCTTAGCAAGGTAGAAGCTCGACACCACACTCCAACCAATCGGGTGACTAAAACTAGCAAAACTTAGCTCTTGTTTAGTGGCTAATCTTTGTAAGGTAGCCTCTTTTGGCTTTTGTACTTGATAGCCAAAATACAGTTGTGTGGTTCTGGGGATAAAAAGATTCATAGTACAATGAGCGAGGCTAAAAAAGGGCTGGATTGTCAAAGAGTTTGGGGTTCAGACTAAGGGTTACTTTGGGTTGGCGAATGAGCTGGTAAATGCTCTTGTGTTCGAGCATATTGCTCAACAACTTCTGAGCGAGAAATACCGTGTATTTTGGCAAGATCATCCAGTATGTTGACGGCTGTTGGCGTCAGACTAAAGGTGAAAGGTCGTTTGGTTTCGTCGTACATTTCGGGGACATTTCGTAGACTTTTGTGTTTTGGCTTAGCCATGTCAAAAACTCCTTTTTGATTGGATGAACAAACTTTCAATTGAATTGGACGTAAAAATAAACACAAAAAAAGGAGTTCGGGTGAACTCCTGGCAAAGGTTGGTTATTTTATTTAGTTATTGGCTGTCCAGCGTTGATGAAACCCAACGCTCGGCAGACAAAGTGATTGTCGAACGAAATTTTAGAGAAAGTTATGAGTGCTAAAGGAATAGTAGCAGCGCTTTTTGTCGAGCACCAAGTGCTGGAATTTATAAGCTTTTAGCTACCTGAGAACTATTATAGCTTTGTCAATCAAAATCAGCTACATTTTTTTAGTGGTAAGTGATTTAGTTTTTAAGTCTCTGCTGGAGAGCCCTTAGCTCTTAACAAGAGCATAGTAGTGATTGAAACTTAACTTTTATTTACAGTTTGTTTTCCGCCCTGTCCACTTTACGCCAAGTTTCCTCTCCTCGGCTATGTCACCTGATTCCCTCACTCCCTAAATTTCCCTATGCAAATATACTTGCACAGACTCAAAACCCTGTCAGCACAAAGGATACAACTGTTGAGTAACAATTGTGTACCCAGGTAGATGATTGATATCTGCTTGTGCTCGGCAATTATATTGACTCAAAAACCGCCCAACCGCGCGTCTATGGTGCATTTTTGAAGCCATGCCAGCCGTGCCAGCAGTCCGATTGCCTCGCAGCCATTCCACCGCACCCGGCCTTTAGGCGATTGCAAAAACATTGCTTGCTACCAAAACTCAATAGCTATAACCAGCCTCAAAAGGCAAATGCACGCTCGACACAAAAAAGCAGTAATTTGGCAGGAAATTACAGGCGGCAAGCCGGATCTTTTCGGATAAAAACCGGTACAATGCAGCCCCTGCAAATGCTGTAATCGAGCGTGATTTTATACTGCTTTCCGTCTGATTTTATACGGCACTTGCCCATTCGTAACAAGTTAGAAGGGAGTATATTTTGTCAATACCTCTTTGTATAGAAATCTAAGTGAATAATAATGATA
>NZ_JAUBTF010000149.1:153-3198 GCF_036702355.1 Microcoleus sp. D3_18_C4 | reverse complement strand
GCAAATCAGTTCGTTGTCATCTTACAATTTTATTCTTGAAGCTCTATTCTATGCAGCTTCATATTAAATTGGTATAAGTAGGATTTGAAATGACCCAAAATAAGTCGTCAGAAAAATTCGGAGAGGATGAAGTCGAAGCCTTATTAGAACTCGAAAATTTTATTGCCAGTAATCCCGACCCCAGAGAATTAAAAAGAGCTTTGGCAGTCCGGATGCTAATTGAAGGAATCTGCCGCGAAACTATTCAAAAGATATTGGGAGTATCCTCTCCATTTATTAGCAAGTGGAAAATCAATTATGCGTTGCATGGAATTGAAGGATTGCTCTTAAATCATCAAAACTCGCAGGGACAACTTAAGCCAGAAGAACAGTCGGAAATTATCCAATGGTTAACCAATAACAATACGGTTCAGTTGAGGCTATGCAGTGCTTAAAACAATAAATAGAGGAGGAGTCATTATGATTCCAGTACCTCTGTGTTTAACTTGTTTAGACCGAAACTTTGAAACAGGTTTTTTCACGACTCTGGGGTTGTTTCTCGGAACCCTTTTAGGTAGAACTTGATCGAGAATCTCCCAAGTTAACCAATTAAAAAAAAGGGAAGTTCCTGTGGTTGTAACCGCTGAAATTTTGGGAGCGCGCGACGAATAACTCGTAATGTTCCAGTAAAAGAAAGACGCAATGGTGAAACACCTGCACTGCTTGCTGCTTGAAAAATTAATAACCGTACAGCCCAATGTCCTAGTAATAAACCATAAATTTCTTGTACCACCTCCTTTGGCTTTTGAGAACGAATCTGAGTTTTTCGTCCTAATAAATGTACTTTCAGTTCATCAATCGTATTCTCAACTTCCCAACGTTGATGATATTCACAGGCAAGTAACTAGGCAGGAAAATTTTCCGCGTCCAACAAGCTGGTAATTAAACGATATCTAATTTGTGCTCCTGGGCGGTCGTAATTCTCAATTGTGTACTCAATTACTCTTACCTGTATGGGCTGAAATCCTTTTTTTCTTAATTTGCCGGATGTATAAATCCAACTCAGATATGAACCCTCTTCTAATTGTGTCTCGTTTAAGAATTTAACGTTGGATGGAATTCGCCCGAAATACTCACAACCCTTACTGGCTGTAGCTTCTACCATCGCATAAGAATGTAACCCTCTATCCCACATCAATAGCATTCCCGGCGTTACTGAGCGTAACAACTTTAACGCTCTTACTCTTTCTCCTATTTTATATGGACACATTAAGGCGTCAAATATTAAATGTGTTCCTGCCTCTACTAAAATCACTAATCTAGCTTTTGGGAACGCTGCTCTCGTACCGGGACGGCTACCCGGACGACCAAAAACTCGGGCATTTTCATCACCCAGACGGAATATCTAAGCAGGTTCCATCTATCACTACGACCCTGAGTTTGTTGATAAAAGCTCCTACTGTTTCAACTGTAGCCATTGGTCGCACTAATGAATGAAACAACTGTCTCATCACGCCTGCTCCTAATCTTTGTCTGGCTTGAGTAATTGCCGATTTACAGGGAAACCGCCAATATTTACTAATTTTCACCCATGCTTCATTAAGACCATCAATTAAATTTTTTAAGACATCCCGCATTGAATCTTTCGACCACAGACTCATGGCAATTACCAGGCACACTACCAGTTGTGCTGGTAGGGCGCGCTGACGTTTTTCTTCAACATTTGTTTTCGCAATAGCTTGTTCGATAGCACTTGCTGGAATTGCTATCTCTATGGCCTTGAATATCTCCTTACTTGGGATTTGGGGAGAGACTAATGAGAATTCTTTGAGATGCACGCTAACTTGCTCTCCATTTTTGGACACCCTACCTAATTTACCAGGGTTTGAGCCTTAACTGAACCGTATTGCTGTGTAAACCAAACCCTCCTCATGCTAGTAATTAGCAACTTACGTTACTATCAATTTGATTTAGTTATAATCATCGACCAACTTTTGAGAGTGCCAGTTTTCTGCTTGTTAGTATCGCGGACTTCCAATGTCCAAGTACCGGATAAATCCAAACCATTAAACGTACTTAGATTGCCTTCAGGTCGGAAAATAGTAGCATTGGGATTGGAAATCGCACTGATAGGTAGGGAAGCATCATCATCTAAGGTGACATTTCCAAGCTTGTTGCTATTTCCACCGACATTAGCAAACAATTTGACGCTCTTTCCATTAGGACTTTTCAGGAAAACGTCGATATCGTTACTACGCTCGTGAGTAATCCCCAGTTGGATATTGAGATCCAAAATGCTGCCGCGATCGGGAATTGCCAGCCTTGAAAATAGCGTTCCTAAATCTGGAATACTCAGGTTGGTATCGTTGCTGGTATAAGTTTTCACCTCAGTAGTTTTGGATTTAGGCGGCTGATTGCTGTCAACTTCGGGTTCTGGGTTGGTATTACCATTACCTTGGTTTTGGGAGTTATCTACTTGAGGAGGTAAGTTGGCATCACCATTTCCTTGATTATTGTCATCATCAACTTCGGTTTTTGGGGTGGTATTACCATTACCTTGGTTTTGGGAGTTATCTAATTCAGGAGGTAAGTTGGTATTACCATTTCCTTGATTATTGTCATCATCAACTTCGGTTTTTGGGGTGGTATTACCATTACCTTGGTTTTGGGAGTTATCTAATTCAGGAGGTAAGTTGGTATTACCATTTTCTTGATTATTGTCATCATCAACTTCGGTTTTTGGGGTGGTATTACCATTACCTTGGTTGTGGGAGTTATCTAATTCAGGAGGTAAGTTGGTATTACCATTTTCTTGATTATTGTCATCATTAACTTCGGTTTTTGGGTTGGTATTACCATTACCTTGGTTTTGAGAGTTATCTACTTGAGGAGGTAAGTTGGTATTACCATTTTCTTGATTATTGTCATCATCAACTTCGATTTTTGGGTTGGTATTACCATTACCTTGGTTTTGGGAGTTATCTACTTCAGGAGGTAAGTTGGTATTACCATTTTCTTGATTATTGTCATCATCAACTTCGATTTTTGGGTTGGTATTACCATTAC
>NZ_JAUBTF010000148.1:0-3450 GCF_036702355.1 Microcoleus sp. D3_18_C4 | reverse complement strand
TACCGAAACTGGTCTAAACTAACTATGTTATTCTACCACAAATATAGTCTGTCTACTTACGCCGAGCTGTACTAGCTTTAAAATCGGAGATTTTGATAGCGGAAGGAAAAAGAATGAAGAAGGAAGAAGGAATAAGCAATAAGCAATAAAAAAAAGGGTTTCACCAATTACAAATGTCCTCACTGTCTGCGCGGTTGATATATCTAATTAGAAACAGGGTTTCTGTAGTTGTTAATAGTCCTGGACGCATGGGTTGTCTAGAAACCGGGTTTCTGAGCGGGTGGCTGCTTGCCAAAGCTATGATTTAGAGTAGAAACCGGATTTCTGGGGTCAAGTGAGTCCGGGAGTTGTTAATTGTTAATTATCGATCGAGCGAGTTCTAGGAGTAGGCGCTGTTCGGCGCGGACGATCGCCCTGGAAGTTTGTTCTGCAGCATCGACATTGACCGAAATAGACGAAATTCCCCACCGCACGAAGGATTCAACTGTGTCGGGATACAATGCGGGAGCGTCGCCGCAGATTGAGCAAGGAATGCCGGCGGCCCGGGCCTGTTTGATTAATTGTTCGATCGCCCTCATCACTGCTGGATCGCGCCCGTTGAAAGCACCTGCCACCTGGTCGGAGTGGCGGTGAATTCCTAACAGCAATTGAGTTAAATCGTTAGTGCCGATAGAAACTCCTTGAACTCCGGCTTTTACGTAATCGGGCAATAAAAATAACACCGAAGGAACTTCCGCCATAATCCACATTTTAAACTCGCTTGAGCGGTTTTTCCAAACTGTTTCTAAGCGCTGGCGGCAGTATATAAACTCGTCAACAGAGCGCACGAAAGGCAAAATTAAATTAACATTGGTATGACCTGACTCGCCGACTTTTTGAAGTACGCAGAGTTCCCAATCAAATAATTCTGGTTCAAAGGTATAACTGAAACTGCCGTGGGCGCCTGACTCCCGTAAATCGAGAGATCGATAAAATATTGGCCGCGGCGAAACGGCAGCAGCAAATAAGCTGAGGCAATCCGCCATGCGATCGACAAATTCCGATTGGCGGCCGTCTTGTAGCCAAACTTTGGGGTTTTGACAGTCCAAAGCTTCTAATGCCATTAATTCCGATCGCAGCAATCCGATGCCGTCTATTGGCAGATTTTTGAGGCGGTCAATCGAACTTGTTTGGCTGACATTAACTAGCAGTTGAGTCGCCGTTGGTGGGCCCCAAACATATTGAGTAGACTCAGATTGTCGAGATTTAGACGCCCAATTGGACGATCGATCGGAGGTAGAAGATTGGTGCTTGGCTATTGACATTTTCGCTGCTGTACTGTATACATTTGCCTTTTTTGCTGTGTCCCGAAGTCGGCTGCTGTCTCCTGTCTCGATCGCATCCTGTTGGGCGAGGGCAAAAACTTCTCCGCTATCGCCGTCTACCAAAACCGAATCGCCCGAGGCGATCGCCCGCGTCGCCCCGGTCACTCCCACAACGGCGGGAATCCCCAATTCTCTCGCTAAAATGGCGCCGTGGCATGTCATGCCTCCTTGTTCCGCAATCACTCCAGCAGCAATCTTCAGCCAAGGCAGCCAATTCGGCTCGATTGTCCGGGCTACCAAAATGCCTCCGGCTAAGAATTCCGCGTTTTCTGGGTGGGAATTAGTCATAACTTGGGCAATTGCTTCGGCTTTTCCTGATGCTGCTGCCACACCTCTGAGTATGGCAGGAGTTCGGGCTGGGGCGATCGAGTTTGGGTGCGGGAGGGATCTCGAATTTTCCTCTAGTGGCGCGACTTTTTCCCCTTTGACAAGACGAACTTGAGTGAAATAAAACTGCGCTTCCCCGCTGTTTGCTGTCTGATTTAGCGTCCACTCTAAAATTAAATCCGAGTCAAATTCGGCGATCGCTTTTTTACTCAATTCAATGATTTCTTGCAGTTGCGATTCCTCTAAAACGTATTCTGTTTGTGCTTCCTCTCCCAGCGCTAAAACTTGCACGCAACAATCAGCCAAATCAGGAATTATAAATGGAGAATCGGGAATTGGGAAAGCAGCAAACTTGCCCAGTAGCAGTTTTTTTTTCGGTTCACCATCGCCGACTTTGAGATGGTAGGCTAATGTTTTGTAACCGATCCGCTGGAATTTAACCGCGCTTGTTTCTGGCTGCACTTGATAGTAATCGGGGATGGTTTCTCCCCTAGCGAGGGACAATCCCAAACCGCTGGTGGCTTGGATTTCCCACTGTGCACCCGCCTTTATTTTTACCTCGCCCGCGGCGATGGCTTCTTGAAGTGGCTGCACCAAAACTGCGGGATTGATTTGCTGTACCCGCAGACCGCACCGCTGCCAGTAAAATAGACTTCGGGCTCTGAACATTTCTGCCCAAGCTCGTTTGAGTCCGTCCCCAATGGCTTCGGGTTCTGCCCGTACTGCCTGAGATGCCAGAATGCCGACTGTTTTCGGGTTCCAGGAAGTCAGGGAAGGGCGAAAAATTAAGGCTGTGGAGTTTAAGTTTGACTTGGAGTTGAGTTGAGAAACAGCAGACTCTAGGGTGGAGAGCAGTGAATCTGGTAGTTTGCCGGCGAGGATTTGGTGGCGGATGCTGCGGGCGATCGATTGCAGTTGTCTGGGTTCATCGACATTCAAGTGCAGTGAAGAGTGTGGCCAGTCAGCAAACAGCGGTTCTAGGCACTCGATCGACTCTAAAAACTGCCAGAATGTGGTAGCCGGTACGACAAAACCCGGTACAACAGGATGATTTTTCTGGAGCAAACAGCTCAAGTAAAATGCTTTTTCTCCCACTGCATCTCTGTCTGAAGGTTGAATTTTGTCTAACCAGTAGAGGTTTTTCACGCTGCGAGCCTGTCGGTGGAAACTGATTGAAGTTGAAAGTTTTTCCCATTAATCACTTACGACAATTTTAGGATGAACAAGCGAAAATGGACGGGATTAGTCAAATCTTTTCTCAATCTATTTCTTAAGTCTAACTGTCCTCTTTGTCAGCGACCGGCCGCCGGAGAGTTTTGTCCGTACTGTCACAAGCAACTTCAGCGATGTCAGTTAAGCGATCCTGGTCGATTTTGGCATTCAGAGCAGCGTGTTTTTGTGTGGGGTGAGTATGGCGGGGCTCTCAAACGGGCGATCGCAGCTTTGAAATATGACGGCAATCCGCAATTAGCAAAACCTCTAGGCGGCTGGCTGGCAGAATCTTGGCTGAGTTTTCCCGAATTAGCTATAGACAATCTAACAGTTGTACCGATTCCCATGCACAAAGAAAAGGTCAAGGAGCGCGGTTTTAACCAAGCAGAACTGTTGGCTGAAAGTTTTTGCGAGGTGACTGGTTTGCCTTTGCAGCGGCACGGTTTGGAGCGGGTGAAAAATACTCAGGCTTCATTCGTAACAAGTTAAGCTTGGATGGCAGTTGTCAAGGGGATTTGAGAAGATGCTTCAAAGAAAAAGTAGTCAG
>NZ_JAUBTF010000147.1:0-3541 GCF_036702355.1 Microcoleus sp. D3_18_C4 | reverse complement strand
GAAATAGCAATTTGGGCAGATAAAAGTTTTAACAACTCCAGGCGATCGGTAGTAAAAGCCCCCTCAGTCAAATTATTTTCCAAATAAAGAAGACCAGTCAGCTTACCTTGGTGCAACAGAGGAGTACAAAGAATAGATTTCGGTTGAGTAGCTGCAATATAAGGATCGCGGGTAAATTGTCCCTCTTGAGCCGCATTATTTAACACCACATTTTCCTGAGTACGAATCACATAATTGGCGATCGCACAAGCAAGCAAAGGAGTACCCCCAGAAGCTGCTGTGGGATTGAGAGGAAGCGATTGCAGCACACTAACTTCATCCTCCTGCACCGAACCTTCCGCCTCTAGCGTCCAGTTTCCCCCTTTTTCTAAAATCAAAAAACCTTTTTGCGCCCCCGCATTTTCGATCGCAATTTTCATCAATCTTTCCAGCAACCTACTCAAAACAATTTCACCCGAAATCGCTTGAGAAGCTTTCATCACCGTAGCTAAATCTAGCGTCTCACCCAAATTGTTGCTAGTAGTCGCCGTCGTAGTGCGATTAACTTTAGTTTGAGTAGTTGTCTTCCCTGAAGTTCTCGCGATTAATTGAGGATATTTTTCCTCCAAACTCTCAACTTTACGTTTAGCACCCCAGTATTGGTAGCCATAGTGGGCCTTAGTCAAATAGATTTGGGCAAATTCTTCTTTATCTTTCCCCAACCAGAACTTAGCAGCAAGTTCCGCCGCCAGCGCTTCATTCTGAATAAAATCACCCTCTCTAGCCTCAGCTATCGCGCGATCGTACAAATCCATCGCCTCCAAATCTCGACCTGAAATCCTCGCCATTTCTGCCGCCACTAGCGATAATTTATGTGCGAAACTTTCCGAGCAGTTATCAGCCCAAATTTTGATTTTTTTCTGATGAGCTTCTAATTGCTCCCAGTAATCTTTTCGCTCCGACTCAGAAACATCTGAATACAGAGCCGTTAAAATCAGACAACGGTAAAAATGATGGTGAGCACTAGAAATATGACCCATTAAATAATCGAGCAGTTCAGCAGCGCGATCCGATGCTTCTAGCGCCTCACTATACAGTCCGTAAAGATATAAAGTCTGCGCTTTTAAAACATAAAACTCGCACAGCGCCGCCATACTTTTACGGCTGTGGAAATTTTCTAAATGCTGTTCTTCGCTAACATCATCCTCTTCGCCCATCAAATTTAAAATGGCTATCTTATTAGCAATAATAATATCAATCGCCCATAAATTTTTAGTTTGCTCGCAAAAATGGAGCGACTTGCCAATATCTTCCAAAAGGTTAGTCAAATTCATGCCCTGAAAGAAATAGGTAATAGTTTGAAACATCCGGTTATAACCCGTCCATTGCAAATTGCCCGATTGCAAGCCAACTTTATAACCTTCATTATTAATTTCCGCCGTAGTTTTGAGCGGTCTCACCCAGCAATTTAAGTAATTGGCAAAGATCACACTATCTTGGCAGTTTTGAGACAAGTTATTTGAATTTTCGCTGAGAGTCAGAGCGAGTCTGCCAAACTCATAAGCCGATTGGTAATCCCCTAAAATTGAATTTAGGATAATTCCATAACACGAATAGCAGTAAGACCCTCCCGCTACAAAACCGTACTTGAGAGAAAGGTTAATCGCTTTAATCACAGTCAACTTCCACAGTTCTTGAGATGAAAAGAACGTTAGCGGCCCCATGTTGCCCAATAATTTCATGGCCATTAGTTGAGCCGGATATTTCATATTTTCGGCATGAATTAATGAAGCAATTTCTTGGTTTGCCAAGTTAGCTGTAGCTGTAGCCATTTCCGCATTAATCGCCTCACTTAAACTATCTTCAGCCAAGTCTATGCCCAGCAATTGAAGGGCTTTTAATCCCGATTGAACTGCTGCTTCATATTTACTCAGCAGAGTGTACTGCACGATCAAAATGTTATAAATTTCGGCTTTTTCTAGCTCAGATTTTGCCTGGGCAAATGCCACTTCTATTAAAGTTTCTGATTCTTCAAAATTGCCGTTTAAATATTCGGCCTCTGCCAGCTCCTTATGAAAGGTAAAAGCTAGTTCGTAGGAGTCTTGCCAAATATCGCCCGGTAAAATTTCTCGACCGAATTTTAAGTAGTCTCTGGCAGCAGCATAAGCCGTTGCATCTTTAGCTTTGCGAGCGGCTGTTAAATTTAAAATAGCTAGTTCAGTTTTCTCGTTATCATCAATGATTAAAGTCCGACCCGAATTCAAATGATCGACTATTTCAAAAACTCTTTCGGCTTGTCGTTCAGGAGAAATATTCGCTAGTAATAGGCGACCAATTTGTAGGTGAATTGCGGTTTGCAGTTTTGAGTCAATCAATGCGTAACCCGACTGCTGCACGCGGTCATGCAAAAATTTATAAGTAGTAATTACCAAATCTGAGTTAATTATTTCTGATTCGGTAGCACCTAACTCAGAAGTAGTTAGAATCAATCCCTCTTGGATGGCGGGCAATAGTTCTTGAAACGTGGCTCCCCAAGATTTTTCATTAATAATTGAAAGAGTGTTTAAGTCAAAACTATTACCCACGCAAGCAGCCAAACGCAAAACTTGTTGAGTTGATGGGGGGAGTCTTTTCAGTTTGCCAATCATCAATTCAATGACGTTATCAGTAATACCTACTGATTCAATTTCGGAAATGTTCCAATCCCAGTTTCTTTCGTGAAAGTTGAATTTTAGCAGGTTTTCTTGATAGAGAGTTTTGAGAAACTGATTGACAAAAAAAGGATTACCTTGAGTTTTACTGACCACTAACTCGGCTAGGGGGAGCGCTGAGTTTTGGTCTTTACGCACGGTATCAGTAATTAAGTTAACTATGTGGTGAAGGTGTAAGGGAGCTAAAGTAATTCGCTCGATTCTTGCACCTTGATTTTGCAGCTCGTCCAAAGTCATCATTAAAGGATGAGATGGGTTGACTTCGTTGTCTCGATAGGCACCAATTAGAAATAGATAATTGGTTTGCTCATCGGCCATCATTACTTGTAGCAATTTCAATGTAGCAGAATCAGCCCATTGTAAATCGTCGAGAAAGATGACTAAGGGATAGTCAACTGAACAAAAGACGCGGATGAATTTTTGAAATACTAAATTAAAGCGGTTTTGTGCTTCAGTAGCGCCTAATTCTTGTACGGCTGGCTGTGGGCCAATGATTAATTCTACTTCAGGAATGACATCTACAATGATTTGACTATTAGTACCAATAGCTGCTAAGATTTTGTGTTTCCAGGTATTGAGTTGATTTTCGCTTTCTGTTAAGAGTTGCTTGACTAATGATTGAAAGGCTTTGACAACTGCTGCGTAAGGGATATTTCTTTGAAATTGGTCGAATTTTCCGGCTATAAAATAACCTCTGGCTTTAGTAATTGGTTTATAAACTTCTTGTACTAAGGCGGATTTTCCAATGCCAGAGTAACCGGATACTAGCATCATTTCGGTGCTGCCCCTGCTGACTCGCTCAAAGGCTGCTAATAAGGTTTCAACTTCTGTTTCTCTGCCGTAGAGTTTTT
>NZ_JAUBTF010000146.1:0-3578 GCF_036702355.1 Microcoleus sp. D3_18_C4 | reverse complement strand
AACGGCTCTCCAACATATTGATACTTAAACTCCTCTTGGGGTGGTGCGCCACAGGCGCACCCCCTGAACGGTTACCTTTTTTTGCTGTTACCCCGATTTATTGAGCGGATACGATACTGGTTCTTTATTCAAGATATTGCCAACCTCCGCACCGATTGATTGAAAGCGCAAGTCCGTTGTACTTTTTGTTGGGGCGTTAACTGTCGCAATAGCTGAAACATCAGCACGTCAGCTTCAATGCTGGTATCTATAGATTGTGGTTTGTATCCTGACTTGACTGTGACTGTGGGTATTGGCGGCATGATGCAATCTTGCTCCCAGGCATAGATTTCAAAATTCTATTACAGAATCCCTGTTTTTTAGACAGCTTGATAACAATGATAGTTTTCCTTAATTATAATGAAAATGTAACCATGAAAAGACTTGCTATAATGGTGTCCAAAGCAAAGGCGATAGTTACCAGAGCTACTAACCAGATAACAAGGTTTAGACGGTGTAATGTTTAATTATTCAACGAAAAATTCTGACTAAGATTTTTTTCACACAACTGTTCTTGGGAGAGATGAAGATATGGACTTAAATCCAACGGCTGGCAATCACCGATGGCGAGGGCGACTAATAAAAGCTGGAGGGGGTATTCTACTAATCTTCGGCACAGGTTTAAGCGTTTTCACCTGGAAACTCTTCTCGCCACCTTCTGTTAATCGACTACCACTTCCCAAAACTTTAGTTTCTCTAGAATCACCGGAAGGACGACAACTACTGAACCAAAGCAAGAGCAAACAGGATTTTCCACTGCTTAGCACCCACATTGAAACCCAAAAACGTCCCGCCTATTGTGGTGTGGCTAGTAGTGTGATGGTTCTGAATGCACTCGGCACCAAAAAACAGGGATATCGCACCCTGAACCAAGACACCTTTTTTGACGGTCAAACCCAGAGCATCCGCTCTTCTTATGCCGTCACTTTTTCGGGGATGACTCTTGATAAATTAGCGGCTTTGCTCAGAAGTCACAACGTCAAAGTTGAGGTCTATTATGCGTCAGAGACAACACTTAACCAATTTCGCAGCCAAGCTAAAGCTAACCTTGCCCGTTCTGGCGACTATATAATCGTGAACTACCAACGCTCTGTTTTGGGTCAGGGTAAAAGCGGGCATATTTCCCCCCTCGCTGCCTATCACGAACAAAGCGATCGGTTTTTGATTGAAGACGTAGCCAGTTATAAATATCCGCCTGTATGGACTTCTACTGAAAATCTTTGGAAAGCGATGAATACTACTGATTCAGCTTCTAAAAAGACACGCGGATATCTAATTGTGCATCAGTAAAAGACCGAATTAGGCATTGCATAGCTGGGCTTCAACCCTTACTCAAAAATGACAAAACTGCGGGTGCGACCAAAACTAATTGGAGCATTATGCTATTTTTGATTTGAACTTTATCAGTTTGGGCAAAGCATTATGTCTAAACTTTTTGCCGTAGTTGTAGCAACCATTCCAGAGTATTACGACTACAAAAACGCTCACCCAGAACACGACCCTAATCAACTAGCTTGGTTTCGCCAGCAACAGGAGAAAGGAATACTACTGTGTTGTGGCCCGTTTTTCCCCTTGATGGAACAGGGCTTTGGGTGATTCAGGCAGAAAATGTGGAAGAAGCTCAAAAGATTGTTAACAGCAGTCCCCGCGCCCTGGATGGTATGTTAGCAGAATCTACCAGAGTAGTGGAGTGGCAGGTGCATATTGGGTGCGAGCGTTTTGGGGATAGTAAATAGGCAGGGGCTATATATGTTATTCCCACCACTATTGCATACCGCCCAACTAAATATTGACCCGAAAAAGCGGTGCAAAGACATATTTATTCCTATCAACCCCAGCGCTTGTATCATTAACCAAACATATCAAACCCCCGGAGCGATCGCCCGAACAAAACCCTTGACCTCGTTCACCCGCCACATTAAGAAATACCCCCGACGGATGCAGCAATGTAGTATTTGCGGCCAACTCTCATGTGTTGGGCCGGTATACACTCCTGATGGAAATAGAGGGACACGGACAAGCCAAATCCTTACGCAACAGGAAATTGAACTGCTGTTTGACAAAGGTTTGCAAACCTCACGCGATCGCACGCTGTTCGGAGTTTGTCTCTACACCGCTTGTCGGATTGCCGAAGCTTGTTCGTTAATGGTCAAGGATATCTACACAAACTCTGGCACCGTCCGTTCTACGATTAACTTCCGCAAAGCCAACACCAAAGGAAAACTCCAAACCCGAACAATTCCAGTGATAGAGGATTTGCGATCGCTCCTGACATCTTGGAAACCCAACGCGGGTCAGATTTACTTATTTCCCGGCCGCTACCCCAAGCATCATTGGAAGCATCTGCACACCAACTCAGCGGATCGGATTTTGAGAGAAGCGTTCGATCGCGCCGGCATCGAGGGAGCATCCACCCACAGCTTCCGTCGCAGCGCCCTGACGAGCGATGAGCAACGCCGGAATCCCGCTGCGGATTATTCAAGAAATCAGTGGTCACAGCAACCTCGAACAGTTACAGCGCTACTTAGAAGTGAAGCCGGATCAAGTCAAAGGAGCGATGGCGAGTCTTTCCATGCTTTCCTACGCGGGGAAGAGGTATTTCCCCGCGTACAGGATGAATTGCCCGCTGTGCCGTTACCGAGAGAGCAACTGCCACAAGACCAATCCGACGACGCTGCCCAAGAAATTCCCGACTGGTGACGAGCAATTTTAGATTTTAGATTTTAGATTTTAGATTGACAGTCGCGCATCAAGAGCATCGAATGCCGATCGCTTTCTTTCCCAAGGCAGGAGCCCTCACCCCCTGGATTTGTTACCATTCTCGATCGTGTGGAGCGGGTGCATCTACAAACCTGCTCAAAGGAGAATTGACAGACAATGTGGCTAAAATTTGGTGTTGCTCTCAGTGGTGAACTGATGAGCATTGATGAAGTTGTGCGCGGAAAAACTAACCTCGCTTGCCTCTACTGCGGTGGCGGATTGACAGCAAAAAAGGGGTCAGTGAAAGAACATCACTTCGCGCACACCGGGGAAACTTGCAAGCCCGTGTCACAGCGGATTAAAGCCAAAGCTTTCCCATCGCTTCCCCTCTACGATAATTTCAACATCGAACTCAAGGAAGAGGAATTGGAACAGTTGAAAGTGCTGTGGAAAGAGTACGGGGTTCAAAAGGGATCGATTCCCAAAGACTTGGTAAACTTTCGGTGGGAACTCAAAGGATTGCTAGAGTCGTCGGGCGATCGCTCTTATGAGTTTACTCACCTCGGTAAAATCCCCGTCGGCGCTCTTCCCCTGGCGCTGTTCAACCAAGTCCAAGAACCGCTGCTGGTGTCAGAGTTAGTTACGTTGGAAGGCTCTGTAGAAATTGCCGAAGCTGGGGGGTTATCTTGTTTAGAAGAACGGCGGGCTGATTTGCTAATTTATCGAGCACAGTTGAGGCGAATTGGGAGCATGTCAATGAAAGCAGTGAGTAATTATACTTATGAAGTTTTTCCCTGATTTCCAATTAACCCGTTCAAGTAAGCACAACTCGGAGCTAA
>NZ_JAUBTF010000145.1:0-3607 GCF_036702355.1 Microcoleus sp. D3_18_C4 | reverse complement strand
ACCCACTCACAAAAGCGTTCCCAGACATTGGCGCTTTCGCGCTGCTGTAAGGTTGTTGTCATTTGTTTATGATTGCTGTATTTGGTTGTCAATGTTCGTGACGGCTTTGTGTTCCGCCATGTAAATAAACATAAAGCATATTCTCAGGTTTGTAAAGTTTTTTAACAACAGATTAACTGATAACAAGTATAAAGTTAACTTATCAATAGAAAGAAAACTGGATAAAGAGGTAAGAATGCACAAAAAAGTAGGTAAAGCCTGGAAGCGCGTCGCCTTCAGGCATGGAAATATTAAGATACAGACTTTTGCTGGCTGGGGATCATAATGAGAGCCCAATAGGGAACTTCAGCGGGATCGACATCTGCGATCGCCCGAATTCGCTGATTCGGCATAGTTGCGCGTTCTATATACAGTGCTCGATCGAACTGTCCCAACTCAATCAGCACGTCCCGGACTTTCGCAAAATGTCGGCCCAGCTTAATAATCACAGCAGCATCAACAACCGCCAGTCGATCGCGCAAAACCTCAGCATCCAGCGTCGCAGGCATAATACTTAACACATCGTTACGATAAGTTAGTGGCACTCCCAACGCAGCCGCACTAGCCATTGTCGAAGAAATTCCCGGCACAACTTCCGTCGTAAATCTCCCCGACAAACGGTTGAATAAATACATAAATGAGCCGTAGAGAAAAGGTTCGCCCTCACATAGCACGGCAACATCCTGTCCCTCGCTCAGATGTGCGGCAATTTTATCGGCAGCAATATCATAATAAGGTTGAGACGATCGCGTCGGACTAAAAGGCAGCGGCATGGGAATCTCAATTTGTTCCGGGCGCAGATAATCTGCGACGATCGCCCGCGCCAGTACCTTACCATTTTCCATCGCCGGATAGGCAATCACCGGCACCGATTGCAAAATCCGATAAGCTTTCAAAGTAATCAACTCTGGATCGCCAGGGCCAATACCCAAACCGTACAATTTACCAGTAGCCTTAGTCATAATTCATCCTTTTTCGCTAACGCATTCACAGCCGCCGTTGCCATTGCACTGCCACCGCGCCGCCCGTGCAACGTAATAAATGGCACTCCCCGACTGTTGGCGGCCAGTTCGGCTTTGGATTCGGCAGCCCCCACAAATCCTACCGGGAAACCCAGAATTAAAGCCGGTTTAGGTGCTCCGGCATCCAGCATTTCCAGTAGTCGGAACAAAGCAGTCGGGGCATTGCCAATTGCCACAACCGCACCCTGCAAGTTGTCCAGCCATAAATCCAGGGCCGCCGCAGATCGAGTATTTCCCATTTGCCGTGCCAACTCCGGGATTTCGGAATGCCAGAGGGTGCAAATCACCGGATTGTCAGCGGGAAGGCGTTTGCGAGTGATGCCTTCGGCCACCATCCGCGCATCGCAGAGAATAGGCGCACCTGCGACGAGGGCGTTGTGTCCCGCGGTGGCTGCACCGGGGGAAGCTGCTAAATCTGTAACAATATCGGTCATGCCACAACTGTGAATTAGTCGCACGGCTACCGATTCTAAATCGGGCGGCAAGCTTGACAAATCTGCTTCGGCTCGAATTGTGGCGAAGGATTTAATGTAGATTTCTGTTCCGTCTCGAATGTAGTCAATCATTGTTTAAAACTGCTATGGGAATTTTGTGGGATTTGTGAAATAGATTTTTTGAATGAACCGCGAAGGCGCGTTCGGCGAAGCCGTTCCCGTAGGGTAGGACGCGAAGGAAGAAAGATCCAGAGAGATAGGAAGAGAAATACTTAAAAATTGTCATTTTTAATGGGAGCTTTTTTCACTTTAAATTCCGATTTTCGGTGCTCAACAACTCCTGCAATTGGTCGATCGTCTGCCGATCAACAAACTCACCAAATGACTCCAAAGGCTCTCGAAACCGCTGATACACTCGCAACATTCGCTCGATCGCACGGGGCATCTCGATCGCACTCACCGCCGGAAAAATTGGTCGTCCGAAAGGCAAATCTTTTCTACCCGCATAAATGTCGTAACCTTCGAGCGTTTCGTCTCCTAGCTCAATCTGAATTCCCACCAGCGTGATATCAATTGGCCGGTGCTGGGCGCAGGACTTTTGGCAACCGCTGAAATGAATGTTAATCGGTTGGTCGATCGTCAAATTTTGCGCTAAATCCTTCACCATTTTTAGGGCGTGACTTTGAGTATCTGTCGCCGCCGACGCACAGCCACTGCTGCCTGCACAAGCCACCAAGCACGAATCTAGGCGAGTCGCCGACGAGTGCAATCCCAAAGCGGCGATTTGCTGTTTTATCTCAAAAAGCTGGGAGTTCGGGATATCAGAAATCAACAGATTTTGCCACGGCGTAAGTCTCAGGGTACCGCTGGCTAGATTTTGGGCTAAATTTGCCAAATTCCGCAGTTGCTTTGATTCTAGCCTACCGAGAGGCAGTGCAATTCCCATGTAGGAGAAACCGGACTGTCGTTGAGGATGAATGCCGAGATGTCGGGATTGTTCGATCCCCCTTGCAGATGAGTCGATCAAACGGGCGGGCAAGATGCCCACCCCACAAGGAAATTCACTCTTTGTGGAACAGGCATCTTGCCTGTTTTTGGGAAAAGTGCCAGATGTGAATTGCCATAAAAATGGTAAATTCTGCTGTACCTTTTCCAGATAACTTTCAGCGCCCCAATCTGCCAGCAGGTGACGCAAACGCGGTTTTTTGCCATCAATTCGAGGTCGATTTTTGGTGTATTCAAGGTAGGTGTTAGCGAGGGCGGCTAATACTGAAATACATTGCGATTCTTGGATTAAAATTCCTGTATCGCCGTTTAAATGCAGCCGAAAAAAGATTTCTGATTGGGTTGAAAGCCCTTCTGCAGCTAATAAAATATCGTTGCGTAAAGCCTGGATCGAAACCGATTCCCCGCCGTCGAAGCCAATACTGAACTTAGGCGAAAGTTCCGACAACTCGGAATGTGTTTGCAGGTAATCATCCCAAGCTTTGACTAGCGGGCGAGTATCCAGTAACTGCTGGCGATCGATCCCTGCTGTCGGGCTTGCCATAATATTGCGAATCGGGTCAACTTCAACGTGGCGAGACGCTATCCCCAATTCCTGAAAGCGGTTCCAGACTTCCGGGGCAATTTCCGAGTTCACTTCTCGGATTTGTAAATTTGCCCGATTTGTCACTTGCAAACAGCCGGTACTGTATTGATCAGCCAAATCGGCGATCGTCCGACACTGCTGCGCGTTTAAAATTCCCCCCGGAATCCGCATTCTCGATAAAACTCCGTCTCGGGCTTGGGAACCGTAAAATAAACCCGGACAAGTCGGCAAATCAGTCAAAGCTAACAAATAATCTCCTCCCCGTGCTACGCAGGGAATCCAAAAGTAAACGCCCACAAAGCGCCCCCGAAATCGGCATTCTGACTTTTACAGTTGCGGCACAGCGCCGGAATTGCACCGGACTTTCCCGCTTTCAGGTTTTAGAAAGGTATCACGAGCGGACCCACAGAAAGCAAAACCCTCAACTTTCTTAACAAAACTTCTGGCGATGGCGTCGGGCCCGGCAAGCTACGGCCCTCTCTCTTCTTTCATCAGCTTTCCTAATCACACTCATCAGTTTA
>NZ_JAUBTF010000144.1:534-3949 GCF_036702355.1 Microcoleus sp. D3_18_C4 | reverse complement strand
CCTGGAGCAATTTTTCTTTGACACATCTTCTCAAATCCCCTTGACAACTGCCATACAGGCTTAACTTGTTACCAATGACCATCGCGTGCTGTCAAAAAAATGCTATTATGTGTGGTATGGCTTTCGCGTGGCTTTACTGAACCATGTAATTATAGTTCATTTGAGCTGATCTTCTCTGTTTGACCCTCAGGAGTGAGTGTCAGTAACATGATACCTCATCTTTCTGAGAAAGGCTATACCTCACGTCAAGAACTTTCTGGATTATCTAGAACGACATCGATGTAGAATTCCTGATTATCAGGCGATGCAGTCTCAAAAGATCACAATTGGTTCGCTTTGCTGTCGAGGCGACAATTAAACAGATTGGACGGAGAATCAAAATATCCGGGGCCGGGTGGAATCGTGACAATCTGGCTCAAGTTCTGAAACATCGTTGTGCTTATTTAAATCTCGCTTTGGTCTGAATAGTATTTATACTCATTACATATTTGAGATGCTCCCGATGTCTCTTTTTATGCAAGCTTTGCTTTTTGATCTCCGTAATTTCCGATTGTGACAGTTGAGGGTGCGGAATGTGGGTTCAAATAAACATTGCCAACACTTGACAATCCGCTACAAAGGCTTAAAAGTTTCTGCACTATGATCTCCGATTTTCGAGGCTAAGACTCCTGGTTGCTTGTGATTAACTGCTGTCCAAATCCAAAGTTTATTACCCTTGTTGCCCGTGAAGGTCTGGAGTTCATCAAGGTCTGTAATTTCGCTGGGGGGGTAACAACCAGCCTGAAACCCATACCTTTGTAAGGATTGAGCCAATCCGCTGCTCACAAAAGATAGGCAGTATAATTGTTACACGCTTGCCTATCTCAAAAATAATGATACCAACATTCTACCTCATTCATTTAAAAAAACAACTAAGTTCAGCTCAATTTAAACTGATTGGAATATTGCTACCCTTGATACAATCAGAAAAACAAGTGAGATTAGAACGGCTCTCCCGGGTATTTCCCTATCCAATTACAACAGAAAGTCGGCGTAGAAAACTACAAAAATTTCTCGATTTACCGAACTTAACTATCTCACTAATTTGGTTCCCATTAATTACTTGTTGGTTGATTACTTATTGCCGTGTTGGTCAAGCTTTATCAATTGCAATCGACCGCAGTCAATGGGGGCGCATTAATCTCTTTATGGTTAGCCTGATCTGGGAACGAAGAGCAATTCCATTATACTGGTCACTGTTGCCAAAATTAGGAAACAGTAGCTTCGAGTCACATCCTACCAATTTACAGCAAGTTTTACCATTATTTTCAGAATATAAAGTTATCGTTTTAGGAGACCGTGAATTTTGTTATGTCGATTTGGGAAACTGGCTGAGGGAAAAGGGTGTATCTTTTTGTTTAAGACTAAAAAAGAATCATCTTAATCGCAACGGAACATTTAGTTTGGCAACGGTTAGATGAATTAGGAATAATACTCTTAAACCTCTTGATATTTTCAAGGTAAAAGAGTCAGAAAAACTCAGCCTGCTATAGCAATCCTAAATCATTATCATGAGTACGGTACAATTATATGCAATACTTGATTATGACAAAAAAATGAATAACTTACAACTGCCACCCATAGATATGGAAAAAGAAATACCCCAATTAGAATCTTTCATTAAAAGCGATATCGATGCAAGAGAACTAAAACGAGCAATAGCTGTCAGGATGGCGCTTGAAGGTAAGCTGTATCATGAAATTAGCAAAATATTAGGTGTAAGTAAATTCTTTGTGGGTTATTGGAAAAAGATTTTTAAAACCCAAGGCATCGAAGGAATAAAACTACGATATAAAGGCTCACAAGGGTATTTAACAGAGCGACAAACGGATGTAGTAGTCGAGTGGTTAAAGAATAAAGAATATTGGAACTTAGAGGAATTGGTGACTTATGTAGAACAAGAGTTTGGTGTGAGCTATAAATCAAAACAGAGTTATTATGAACTTTTTGCTGCTGCTAATATTAGTTGGAAAAAGACTCAAAAAATTAATCCCAAATCCGATGAAGAACTGGTAAAAAAAAAAGAGGGAAGAAATTAACGATATTTTATTTAAACACAAGGCTGGTATAGAATCGGGGGAAATAATAGTATTGTTTTTAGATGAATGTCATCTACTTCATGGTGATCTGACTGGTTATGTTTGGGGTCAATCCCAAATCAGAATTGAAGTCCCAATTACCAATAAAAAAGATAGACAAACTTATTTTGGCGCACTCAATTATCAAAGCAAAGAATTCCATATTCAGAGCCATCCATCTGGTGATGGAAAGTCAACAGTTAAGTTCATAAAATACTTACAAAATAAATATAAAAATCGCAAACTTATCTTGATTTGGGATGGAGCTAGTTATCATAAATATGGAGAATTCAGAGAATTTTTATTAGAACTAAATGGTGACAAAGAACCTGAGAATTGGTCAATTACTTGTATTTTATTTGCTCCCAATGCTCCCCAACAGAATCCAGTTGAAGATATTTGGTTACAAGCTAAAAACTTTTTAAGAAAGTATTGGTATTTATGTAGGTCTTTTAAGATTGTCAAATTTTTGGAGAGAGTTTTTTACTAAGGAACATAAATTTGATTTCCCCAAAATACGTCAATATACTTACAAACAGAAAATTATTTAGGATTGTTTATAAATATAGAAAATCCTTTAGGATTGCTATACTGGATTTGATGTTACTTGTAAGTGGAAAAGAAACTACGGGGGATGGAAGGTTGATGAAGCGTGGTTTATTCTCACGAATTTAGGGTCATGGCCGGCAGCTATCGATGCTTACAAGCAACGGATGGGCATTGAAGAAATGTTTCGAGATTGTAAAACAGGAGGCTACGATCTTGAAGGAACTAGCTTAAAAGGAGACCGACTTATCAACATGATTTTACTCATGACACTCGCCTACAGTTCGGGAATATTTCAAGGCACTGAAATGAGAAAAAAGCAGGTAGCAAAATATGTATGCCGGCGTCAAGAACCTAAAAAAAGATATCGAAGACGCAGTACATTTGGTGTTGGTTTAGATGGAGAAAAGTGGGTCAATTATCTCGAACAATATTCTGACGAGGTAGAACAGTTAATGAAGTTAACTCCAAACAAACGGCGCTTTTATCAACAAGGTATGCGGGCCGCAACCCTTATACAGTCTATCTCATAGACCTCTTTGTCACCCCCCCAGGTAATTTCGGGGATTTCCTCGAACTGTGGCGCATCACGGATTTGGTAACCAGCTTCCCTTATCCAGTGGATGATCGTAGTGTAGTGGATTCCGGTGACTCGCAAGGGTGCCCTGCAGCCCCATACCATTGAGGTACATGTTCAGGCACAGTTGCTTAACCCTCTTTTGTGACTTTCGGGAAAAAATAATCAGGAACGC
>NZ_JAUBTF010000144.1:0-434 GCF_036702355.1 Microcoleus sp. D3_18_C4 | reverse complement strand
TTAGAGCATAAGACTTTTACCAAAAATCCTGATTTCAGCTATTCTTTTAGAAAATAAACGCTCAAATGCTCGCTATATCTACAGTTAAAAATTTGGCTCTTATTTTTATTTTCCCAGAGTGACAGAAGAGGGTTACCATCGTCAGAATATTTCCAATCGCGATAGCTTTCGAGGAACGGGCGACCGCAGTGCTTGCATTTGTAGCACTGTCTCTCAGTACGATGACCATTCTTATCCCTCTTTTGTCACTTTCGGGAAAAAATAATCAGGAACGCTTAGAGCATAAGACTTTTACCAAAAATCCTGATTTCAGCTATTCTTTTAGAAAATAAACGCTCAAATGCTCGCTATAAGCTGTGTCGAGCATTTAAATTACATATTGTCTGTTCCCCGTTTCCCGTTTCCTGTTCCCTTTCACCAAATCCTCACACCCT
>NZ_JAUBTF010000143.1:0-3951 GCF_036702355.1 Microcoleus sp. D3_18_C4 | reverse complement strand
CGATCGAATAAGCTTTCATTTTTTCTGCTGATGTACTGAATGTAGTGTACCACATTTACATGGAATTTGCTGTATCACCCAGCACAAGCCGATCGCATTCAACTCAACATCACGATCGCACTTTTGCTTCCATTTCAAACAAATCCCGCAGGGTGCGCTTGACCGAAAGGAAACACGAAATACTCCGTCAGTTTCTCGATGCGATAATTAAACACTTTGTACCCGTGTTTGAAGTACAGTTCCACATTCCCTCGGTGTTCCCACAATCCCAGCAAGTTGATGGCAACCTCTGAGTAATGGACTCTCACATCCCGCTGCACTTCGGCTATCCGTTCCTCAATTAGTCGAGTCGTAATTCCAATTTTAGAGAATGAGTGAAGAAACTTTAAAAATTTATAGACAGACTGAAACGGCCTTGCAATGCTGTATCAGCCATCCGCTACAGACAGGACTTTTCCACGCAAGCGTTGTTTTTTGGACGCTTGCTACACCAACGCCAAACTCTAACTTAACTGCTTCTAGCCAAATATACACTTGATTGTGGTTATAAGTCCCTCTAAAGAATTATGTGTATATTCTCCTGAAGACAGATGATAGCAGCGACCTAGGCAAATAACATACAAAGTGTACAGAGTTATTAGGTAATCTAAAGGCATAATTTAAAAGCAGTCTATTTGCGCCTTGTAGGAAAGACATTCGACTTACCCACTTGTCCAAGCTAAACAAAGTGGCAGTATGTGGCGTATTTTTGTGCCTTACTTCAGGTTAATGACTACTTGATCTTTGATACTTAATTAATTAAGTGTACCTGATTTCTTCTGTCTCTGTTCTACCTGTGAGACCCTAACTACCCTGTTGTTTTAACTCCCTATAAAAAATTGTTTGTAGATTCTCCTGAAGACGGAGGATAGCAGCGACCCAGGGAAATAACATCAAAGTCTACAGAGTTATTGGGGAAGCTCAAGCCAGAATTAAAAGCACTCTATTTGCGCCTTCTTATAGGACATACATTCGGCTTACGCACTTGCCAAAGTTGAACAAAGTTGCAGTAGGTCGCCTACTCTTGTGCCTTACTTCAGGTTAATGACCAATTGAGCTTTGATTATTATTAATTAGGTTTACCTGATTTTTTCTTTCTCTGCTCTATCTGTCACACCCTAATTACCATGTGGTAATACGCTTCTTTGTAGATGGCACAAAGGATACCAGAAATTTTCCCAGTTTGAGACATTTGTGTTGCTTGTAGGTCATCGGGTATACCCAGACTGACCAATTTTCATTTTACCTTATCACACTTATTTAAGAAGTCTCATGGTTAACTTACTCAGACCGCCCAGTGTTTCTTCAAGTTCTCGCTTCGGTACTGTAACTGGTTTGTGGAGGCAACAGTCTCTTTACGACAGGAGGGCGCTTAAGACTGGTATCGTCCATTTCGGGCCAGGTCGTTTTTTTAGGGGGCATCTTGCCTACATAATACATAACTATCTTGCACAGAAGAATTCCCAAGAGCAGAGATGGGGGATTTGTGGGGTTAGCCTCAAGAGTCAACAGACCATTACTAGGTTGAAACCGCAGAGATTCCTTTACAGTTTGACCAAACACTCTAGTTGCGCTCAAAATCGTGAGGAAGCGGAAGTTATAGGTTCTATCAGGGAAATAGTTAATGGTAGAGACAAGTGCGAGTATGTGCTTGAAAAGATGGCGTCTCCCTCTGTGCATCTGGTGACTCTTACTATTACTCAAGGAGGCTACCATCTAGATAAGAATTTTAATCTCGACACAACGAATGAAGACATCGCGCACGATTTGCAAAATCCTTCCACTCCAACTACTGCAATTGGCTTTATCGTAGAGGCGCTGCGGCGACGACGTGATCGCTCCATGACTCCGTTCACCACCCTTTCTTGCGACAACCTCCCAAGAAACGGGGATATCCTGCAAAAAGCAGTGCTAGCTTACGCTGAAGAGATCGATCCTCAGCTTGCAGAATACATCAGGGATAACGCCACGTTCCCTAATTCGGTTGTAGACAGGATTGTGCCTCAAGAACAGGAATCCGACTATAACTACCCCAGCCGACTGTTGCAAGTTCGCGATCGCGCACCCATTGTAACCGAACCATTTTGGCAGTTTGTCGTGGAAGACAACTTCGCAGGCGATCGACCCAAGTGGGAAGATACGGGGGTGATTATGACTAGCGACATCACTCCCTTCCTCTATATGAAGTCGAGATTCTTGAATGCAGTACACTCTTTCATAGCCTGTTTAGCTGTAAGAGCAGGTATAGAGTATATGCACGAGGCGATCGCGCTACCGGAATTCCAGTTGTTTACTCGGCTTCTCATGGACGATATCGCAGCAGCAACACCAGTGCCTCGCCAGATGTGTGAACAATATATGGAGCAAGTTTTAGTAAGGCTCAGTAACGAAGATCTTCCCGATACTACGGAGAGAATCTCTTCAGAAACCTGTAGGAAAGTAGGCAAGTATATATTTCCGATACTTCAGGATGCTTATAGCCGAAAAGTCAGCATGAAGCGTATTATACTTCCTGTTGCGGCGTGGCTTCTTGCAGTCAGAGAAGAGGCGTGCGAGTCTGGTCAGCCCTATTATGCCAAGGATACCCAAAGCACAATTACAGCGATTCAAGAAGGCGCACTAATTAGCGGGATTCTGGGATTGGAGAATTGCGAACAGACAGAGCTCGTAGATAATGAATGCCTCCAAGCTTTGCGAGATCTCCAGACCCAAGGACTATTGACTACGCTGAAAAATTACAGTGAGGGAGGTCTTTTGAATGAAACCGTTTCAGCATGATTTGGTGGTGCTTTTCGATCATGACGGAACTGTCGTTGATAGTGAAACCATAGCACTTAAGAGCGCATGGAGGCTGACAAATGAAGTTGCTAGTGAGTTCCCTGGCGCTCAATACTATGAGCTTGAGGACTTTGTTAAAAGCTTCGCCGGAAAACCCTACAGGGAAATACTCAAAAAGCTCTACCCAGACTCATCAACCAGTCTTAATGAGCGCGATATTGACAGGCTAGTGGCTGAAGAAGAAAAGAGAGCGATTGAACGGCTTACTGTAGAGGCAAAAGCGACAGAAGGAACGCCCCAAGTGCTGTCTTCCCTGCGCGACGACGGATTTGAATATGCGCTAGTAAGTAACAGCAGCTTACAGCGGCTGAGTGCTTGCCTGAGTGCTGCTGGCCTGACTGAGTATTTCCCAAGCGAGCAGATATTTAGCGCCCACGACTCTCTCCCGGTTCCACGTCCCAAGCCACTTCCTGACATCTACCTATATGCAGTGAAGTGTCTGGACGCAGAAGTTTCCGATTGCGTGGCAATTGAAGATTCTATCAGTGGGGTAAGGTCTGCCGTTGCTGCTGGAATTGGGCAGATTATCGGTTATGTAGGGGGAACTCATATCAGCGAGGATGAACGAAAAAGCCGTGCAGATGCTCTTGAGTCGGCTGGTGCCCACCAAGTTATCGAGCGGATGGAGGATCTTATCGGTCTATTATCAGCAACCCCAGTCTAAATAAACAGGGCATGAGGCACTGAAATCTGATCGTTTTCCAACCCTCCGCACCTACAACTTCTTGAAGTACCGGGCGATTGGTAAATCAACCTGGTGCGATCGCTGTAAGGTTTTCCACAATGCCTCAATCTGTTCATAGGCAGTTTGCGGTGACAATTTAACTCCTGTTTCTCACCCGACGATAAAGCTGACTCGTTGAGAAAATTCCTGGAGATTAGCATTAAGAAATTCTCTCAAAATGGAAGGACAAATTTGAGAAGCATCGAATGATCAATTAATTGGCAATGGATAAACGCCAGCAACGACGATACCAAAGCAACGCGCAAGCCAACTTACTTAGGGCTTGCTGAATATATCGATGGCACTTGACGTAGCCTGGGTTATGCGCTCGCGAGAGCGAGGGTAAAGTG
>NZ_JAUBTF010000142.1:0-4252 GCF_036702355.1 Microcoleus sp. D3_18_C4 | reverse complement strand
GACTACTTTTTCTTTGAAGCATCTTCTCAAATCCCCTTGACAACTGCCATCCAAGCTTAACTTGTTACGAATGATGTGCGATCGAATCACTTTACCAGATCGCACTTCCATTCCCGGCCCGAATATCCCTGAAAATACCCTCAACGGTACTGACGGTAAAGATACTCTAACCGGCAGCGATATTAATGACATAATCAACGGTTTCAACGGCAGCGACTGGCTAAATGGCTTATTCGGCAACGACAATATTTACGGTGGCCTTGCTAGCCCAGTTACTGTTGGCGCGGATGCAGACAGCGACACTATATTTGGCAACGAAAATAACGACTATCTTGTCGGCCACGCTGGGAATGACATTATTTATGCGGGTAAAGATCATGATGTGGCGATCGCAGGCAAAGATAATGACGTAGTTTGGGGCGACAAAGGCAACGATACCCTACTTGGCGATGAAGGTAATGACAGTTTATTTGGTGGCACTTCTGATGCGTCTGACGGTGACTTGACAGGAAAAGATTTGCTTTTTGGCAATAACGGCAACGACGTTTTATACGGACAAGAAAGCGAAGATACTCTTGCTGGGGGCGAAGACAATGATACCTTACACGGCGGCAAAGATAACGATATAATTTGCGGCGATTCTGGCAATGATTTGCTGTTTGGGGATTTGGGAAATGACAGCATCTGCGGTGGCGATGGCGAGGATACAATTTTCGGAGATATTGACAATATCGCGACGGATGCTAGCAATCAAAAAGATTATTTGTGCGGTGGTAGCGGCAATGATTTAATTTTTGGTAATCAAGATGCCGATCAATTGTGCGGCGGTGACGGTAGCGATACTCTGTACGGGGGTAAGGGTGATGATACTTTGATTGGGGGAATTGGCGACGACTGGTTGATGGGAGACTTCGGAAACGATACGCTGCAAGGGGGAAGCGGGCGGGATTACTTTTTCTTGGCTGCGGGAAAAGGCCGCGATGTAGTCGCTGATTTTAGGCAAGGTGAAGATTTATTAATTTTAACGGGAGGGTTAACGGTCGATCGACTCAGCATAGTTGAAGAAAACACCACAACTTTTATCAAAATTGCCAACACAGATCAAATCTTAGCTAGCCTCAACGGCGTATCAGCTAATCTCATCACTCAACAGGATTTTACAGTAATTGGGCTACCTGGTTTGTAGATAATATCTAATCCGGTTGTATCAGAATGATGGCTAATATCATGTAGGATCGATTAACCATAATATCCCGGTCGGGGCGGTTTTTTGAGATTGTCAATTATTTGCAGGTATTGTTGGTGAAGCCGCCCCTACAAAAATCGCGATCGCTCGACCGGACATGATATGAGACACTACTTAAATCTTTCGTATAGCGTCAGCAAATAGTCATATCGCATTGATTTATCCTCTCTAAAATTAATCCACCCTGCCTTCTGAAGGCAGGCTAGGGCGATCGCGAGGAGTATGGAGTCAAACACAATATTGGTACTAGACTTAGGGTTAAGTTGAAACTGTAGGGTGCGTACTTCGCACCCTACAGTCTCTCGTTTCCAGGCTCGGCTTTGTATTTAAACCGGAACCAGATTCGGTTCCAAAGTTGCCACTAATTTGAGATTGTACTCATATTCAAAACACGGCTTTTTATAATCCAAACTCCACATTTCTAGAGCGCAATTGTCTTCGCGATTGAGCGGTTGTAGGCGCAAGTGAAACTCTCTCACTTCTGGGCGATATTCGCATTTAAAATCATAAATTGCGCCAATCTGCCGCCTGTCTAAAGCCACAGCTAACCGCAGAAAAGGATGCAATTTACTGACGAGTTCCCGGTATTTTTTCGGAAGCATAATAAAATTTTCGTGCTTCTTTTTAGGAGGATTTTTCCGATGATAGCGAGCTAAATTGGCAATGACTTCAATCTCTGTTTCAGTGTAGCCCAATAACTCACCATTGCGAATTAAATAGTAAGAATGCTTGTGGTGCGCTGAATGGCTGACGTATAAACCGCAGTTGTGTAGAATTGCCGCCGCCCACAGCAGCTCGCGTTCTTCGCTTCCCCAGTTGTGTAGAATTCCTTGAGTTTGGTCGAAGAAATTGAGAGTAAATGCTGCAGTTCTTTCGCTTTGTTCTAAATTGACTTGATATTTGTTAGCCATGTGGAGAATGCTACGCTGGCGGATTGAACCTTGATAGCGTAAGCGGTTTTCAATTAAACCGTGCGCCAGCATCCAGTCAACAATTACGCCTTCTCTCAGAGACCGATCGCAAACAGTGAGCGATTCAATTCCTAATAGTATCATAGCTTCCTGCAAAATCAAAGCGCCTGCCAGAATAATTTCGGCCCGCTTGTCCGACATTCCCGGAATTGCCAACCTTTCGGCATAAGAAAGTTTGCGAAAGCGATTGACTAAATCGCGCAAATCTTTTAAACTTAACTGATATCCGGCTAGGGGACTCGGCACTGTTCCCAACTTTTCGCGAGCGTTAATTGTGGCCAGAGTTTCGATGGTTCCAGCAGTGCCAATCAAGCGCAAAGGTTCGCCAGCATGGAATTGGGAGCGCAATTCGTCGATCGGTCTTTCCAGCGAAATCCGAATATAAGCTTGCAAATAAGCAAACTCCTCCTTGCTAATCGGGTCAGTTTTGACAAATTGTCCTGTTAGGCGAACAGCACCAATTTTTGTACTGGTGAGACAGCGAGGTTCTGAACTATCTCCTAAAATCAACTCAGTAGAACCGCCTCCAATATCAATAATCACCTGGGACTGATTGTTAAACTCCATTCCCGAAAGTACGCCGAGATAAATTCTCCGCGCTTCTTCCTGACCGGAAATTAAACTCACATTCAGGTCTAATTCTTCAGCAACTTGTTGGAGAAAATCCCGCCCGTTAGGGGCTTCCCGAACCGCACTCGTAGCTACAGCAATAATTTGTTCGACATTGAAAGTTTTAGCAATATCTTGAAAACGGCGCAGAGTGGCAAGAGCCCTTTCCATAACCTCGGACTTCAAGCGCCCTGTCTTAACCTCACAATCGCCCAACCGAACCGTATCTTTTTCTCTAGCAATAATCGTAAACGCGGGAAATTTCGGATCGATCCGCGCCACCACCATGTGAAACGAGTTAGTACCCATATCAATAGCAGCAATAATGCGATTTGACTCCGCAGAAGCAAGTGAATTAACCATTGGAGTGTATCGGGGTTGACAGATATTTTTAATTATTCCATGAATTTACTGAGTCATCGGCTTAAAATATTAAAAATCTCCAATCTAAAATTAAAATGCTTACAGAGCCCGATCGCCAACCCGAATCCACATTGCTAACCGTCGTAAGGCTTTTGAGATGGGACAAACCAGCAGGAAGGCTCATTTTAATGATTCCAGCCCTCTGGGCCGTCTTTTTAGCAGCAGACGGGAGGCCGCCCGCAGCATTGGTGGGTGTGATTGTGTTGGGTACCTTAGCCACGAGTGCGGCTGGATGCGTCATCAACGACTTGTGGGATCGCGATATCGATCCCGAAGTAGAAAGAACGCGATCGCGCCCCCTAGCATCCCGCGCCCTCACCGTGCAAACTGGAATAGGAGTTGCTTTAATTTCCTTTGCTTGTGCGGCAATTCTCGCTTTTTATCTCAATCCTTTAAGCTTCTGGCTATGCGTCGCCGCCGTACCAGTAATTATCTGCTATCCGCTGGCCAAAAGATTCTTTCCAGTGCCGCAATTAGTGCTATCAATTGCCTGGGGTTTTGCAGTTTTAATTAGTTGGACTGCGGCGGTTGACGAATTAGAATTAGCGACTTGGCTGCTGTGGGGTGCAGTCGTTTTTTGGACGATGGGATTTGATACAGTTTATGCGATGAGTGATCGGGAAGACGATTTGCGTTTGGGGGTGAATTCCAGCGCGATATTTTTCGGGGATAATGCCGCTAATGCTGTGGGTTTTTTCTTTGTTGGCACTGTCGGTTTGTTAGCAGCAATGGGAATTAATCTGCATTTGCATATTGGTTTTTGGATGGCAATTTGTGCGGCGGCGATTTTGTGGCTTTTGCAATATACTCAACTCCGAAAAGCGGATATACCTAAGCCAATTTATGGTCAAATCTTTCGCCAAAATGTTTGGGTGGGGTTTGTCATATTGGCGGGGATGATTGTTGGGGAGATTTTTTAGACTCCGCCTAGGGCGTCGGTTCAGTATCAGGAGTTGACAAAACAAACTGGAAATGATAGGTGAATTGAGAAGCCTGTTAAATT
>NZ_JAUBTF010000141.1:0-4389 GCF_036702355.1 Microcoleus sp. D3_18_C4 | reverse complement strand
AGTTGTCAAGGTTCTATTCCTTGCGGCTAATCCCCCTAATCCTTTGGAGGACTGGTTTCTAGCCAACGATTCGCACAGTTATACCCAAATCAACCCCAATTTCATTGGAGCATTCCGGCAAGGCTTCAATCTCGACATCTGCCAACAACGACACAGACCATCTTCCAGCGGGCGAAAGTTTCACTGTGATAGTGGAAGGAATTGCACCTTTGGGTAATTCTCGACTCCATCGGATTGCAAGAGGTTCGACGCACTTAGCAAGGTAAACTTGCCCATCTTTCCACCTGAAAGCAGATTTAGTGAATTCTGCACTACCGCCGTTCCGTTTCTTTTTGAAAGTGGGATATTTTGTCCGACCTGCAAAGAAGTTACTGAATGCAGATTGTAAATGCCTCAATCCTTGTTGTAGAGGCACACAGCTAACTTCGTTGAGAAATTCTAAATCTTCCTGTTTTTTCCAACTGGTTAGCATTGTTGAGGTTTCAGAGTATCCGACTCGCTCTTGACGTTCATACCACGCTTCAGTTCTTGCAGCTAAAGCACGGTTGTAAACTAATCGAGCGCAACCCATTGTTCTCCTAAGCAATGCTTCTTGCGACTGTGTTGGATAGAATCGGTACTTGAATGCTTTTTGTGTCATGGTCACATTATAGCAACTACTGTGTGATAGGGTTGAACAATATAAAGCCGTCCTAGAAGGACGGGGTTTCTACCCAAACGCTCGATGAGCGAGATTGATGAACATAAAGTTAATTTCCAGGTAAATTTAGAAATTTTTTTGGAGAGGTTCAGCCAAATCACCAGCCAATTTCCTAAATTTTTTCGTGTTGTACAGCTCACCCAATAATATGACTTCAATATCAAAGGTAATTATCATCGGCGGTGGAATTGGCGGTCTGACCTTAGCCCGTGCCTGTCTTGATGTAGGGATTGCAGTTGAACTATACGAGAAGCGCGGTTTGGATGTTATGCTCTCAGGGCCCGGAGGCATATTCATCCAACGCAATGCTTTGCGCGTCTACAAGCTCTTGCAATCAGGGCAGATTTACCAGCGTTTCTACCAGCAGGGAGGCAAGATCCTCAAAGGTGGGTTTTTTGACCAAAAAGCGGAACCCCTCTACATTAACGCTCCTCAATTCATAGGCGAAGATGACTTGGGTGTGTGCCTCCTGCGACCTGAACTTCAGCAGATTTTATGGGAAGCCTTGCCAGAGGGAACGGTGCAGACTGGCGTTGCCTTTGAGAAATTTGAGGACACGGGCAAGGGCATTCGGGTATTTTTCTCTGGTGGTCGCACTGCCGAGGGTGACATCTTAGTAGGTGCTGATGGTCTTTACTCCAAGGTACGCGCTAGTCTTAACGGTAGGGAGCGGTTAGAGGAGCCTGTGTACAGTGGGACTTGCTGCTGGAGAGGCTACTTTGATGGCTCTGGCTTACCACTAGATCCACAATACAGTTGGGCCGAATTCTGGGGTCAGGGCACTCGTTTTGGCTACTTCGATGTCGGTGGCGGTCGATTTGCTTTCTATGCTTTCAACAACACCCCAGCGGGCGGTAATGACGATGCGCTGGGGGGTTCCTTGAATGCCTTGCGCTCCCTGTTTAAAGGCTATGCTGACCCAGTACCAGCTATCATCGAAGCTCTCGACGGGGAGAAGATTTACCGAGATGATATTGTCGATCGACCACCGCTGGGAACCCAATGGGGGCAAGGGCGAGTTACCTTAATCGGGGATGCCGCGCACCCAGTTCAACCGAGTATCGGTCAAGGGGGTTGTATGGCGGTGGAAGATTCTTTTGAACTAGCGAAACTGCTCTTGACTAGCCAAGGTGGTAGTGATACTGTTCCTTCTGTTTTGCGGCAGTTTGAAGCCAGTCGGACTCAGCGAGTTACTCGCGTATTCAATAGTTCCAGACAAATAGGGAAATTGGGGCAGGCGGATACGGCGATCGGATGTTTGTTGCGGAACTACATTTACAAGCTCACTCCTACTTGGTTGGCTGACTTGCAGTTCAAATGGTTGTTTGATTACCAACCTCAATGGAATCAGACCCGTACAAATCATTCCGCATAAGCTTGACATTGGGAAGCCAAAATACTCCGTCAGTTTCCCAACGATGACCATTGTTAGAAACCTCTGTGGGGTTACATTTGGGGCAGTTCATTTCAGTCCAATTCGACAAAGAAGTTTACCCTAGCTTATTCATTTTACCTGAGAGTAAACATTACTCTTTCACCAATACCGCCTATATTTCAGGGTAAACCAATGACTCAAGAAAACAACTGGTTTGAGACAGCACGATTGGGAATGTTTGTTCACTGGAGTCATAGCAGCCAGTGTGGGTATGAAATATCCTGGCCCTTGGTGGGAGGTGTCTTTAGCTTGCCATACTGTCAAGATGTCCCGGTAGCCGATTATCACCGCACCGCCCAAACTTTCAATCCGACTGAATACAACCCTCAAACTTGGGCGCATTTAGCGAAACGCTTGGGGATGCAGTATGTGATTTTGACGGCTAAACATCATGATGGATTTTCCTTATTCCATACCCAGCAATCCGACTTTTCTATTGAGTATGCGCCGTACAAAAAAGATATTGTCCGAGAGTTTGTGGATGCGATGCGGGCTGAAGGTTTGCGAATTGGGTTGTATTTTTCCTTGATTGACTGGCATCACCCTGACTACCCGGCTTTCACAGAAGCCGATAAACCGTATCAGTTTGGGAAATTCAGACAGCCGACAACTTCTCAGTGGGAGCGCTACCTTGAATTTATGTTCGCTCAAATCAGAGAATTGTTGAGCAACTACGGAAAGATTGACTTGCTTTGGTTTGATGGCGGTTGGGAACGAAAGCCAGAACAATGGCAAGCTAAACAGCTACATGAAATGATTCGATCGCTGCAACCGCATTTGCTAATCAACTCACGCCTCCCTGGATTTGGAGACTTCGATACCTGCGAACAATTCATTCCCCCCCAACCGCCTCCGCGCACTTGGGAAGCTTGCCTAACTCTGAATGAAAGCTGGGGTTACAACCCGAAGGACACCCAATTCAAGTCAGCTCGCCAGCTTATTCATACCCTCTGTGAAGTTGCCGGTAAAGGCGGCAATCTGCTGTTGAATGTCAGTCCTATGGGCAACGGGCAGATTCAATCTGAACAATTGGATTTGTTGCAATCCGTAGAAGAATGGATGGCCGTCCATGCCCAGAGCATCGTAGGAACACAGCCTGGACTGGAACCTTGGCAATTCTACGGCCCTTCTACTCGGCGGGGCGATCGCTTTTACTTATTCTTGCTAATGAAGCCTTACGAGTCAATAACAGTACGAGGTGTACCCATTAAACGGATTCAAACAGTTTATTTGCTAGCTGGAGGGCAGTTATTGGAACACTCAACTCGCTGTGCTATTGTCGATTCTATGTTAAGTGCCGATCCTCTTGGGGAGTTAACGATTCAAGTGCCTGAACAAGCTCTCAATCCCTATGCTACGGTGATTGCAGTTGATATTGCTCCAGTCAACGATCCTTAGAACAAGATTTGGCCAGTCTAGCGATCGCACTTCTTCACTTCCTACCCCAGGAGCCGATCGCATCCAGCTCAATCTCACGATCGCACTTTCGGTTCCATCTTATACAAATCATTCAGAATAAGCTTGACCGAAAGGGAACGTGAAATACTCTGTCAGTTTCCCAATGCGATAATTGGTAGTCCTTCATAGTCAGGGTTAAGAGAGTTTTTCTATAACTTCAAAACTTGTTAGAATGATGGATAAAATTCCTGATAGCTGCCAATATAATTGGAAAGTTTTTTACAAAAAGCAAGCGTTTCTCTCACCAATCTACAGAGCCTCGACCTCAGAGTATTATTAAATTTTTAGAAGTCATAAATTTCACCACTATTCTTGTCTTTACCTTTGGGTCTTTTGCCACGAAAAACTGCGGACTAAGAAATACCAAAATATGTATAATGACAGCAAATTGCCTCGGTCACTGGTGGTCAATTATTCCATAATTTACTAAATATCTTCTCGTCTCGCTGCCCAATATATACTCTCAAAATTTATGTTGTTAGAGCATCTCTAGCCAGGTCTTTCCACTGGTTATTATCTTATTCATTCTTATAAAATTCTATCTCTCAGAAATTTTTGTTCTTGTGAAATAGGTTGATGTTTGGGGTTAATGACAAAC
This sequence comes from Microcoleus sp. D3_18_C4, assembly GCF_036702355.1. Classification (NCBI taxonomy): domain Bacteria; kingdom Bacillati; phylum Cyanobacteriota; class Cyanophyceae; order Oscillatoriales; family Microcoleaceae; genus Microcoleus; species Microcoleus sp. D3_18_C4. The sequence goes on along the minus strand of NZ_JAUBTF010000141.1, from coordinate 198 downwards.
TGTCATAGACCGTCTTTACCTTTAAAGTTTTGCGTCCCCCTATGAGTCAGACCATTTTTTTTGACATTTTTACAACGGCAACGGGGAGAATTCATAGAGAAGGAAGTTAAGAAACTGGAACTAAATAGGGCTTGCTGAATATATCGATGGCACTTGACGTAGCCTGGGTTATGCGCTCGCGAGAGCGAGGGTAAAGTG
>NZ_JAUBTF010000140.1:0-4443 GCF_036702355.1 Microcoleus sp. D3_18_C4 | reverse complement strand
TACTTGAACGGGTTAATTGGAAATCAGGGAAAAACTTCATAAGTATAATTACTCACTGCTTTCATTGACATGCTCCCGATGGTGGGTTTGGGCTTGGGTCAACTTTTCGGTACATTACGAAAGTGATGCTCTACTAGGCTTTTGACTAATTTTAGCTCATAATCTTACACACGATCAGCCCCGTCAGGAGCCAAAGTCTTTTGATGTAAGGGTTTTAGGCTTTTTCAGCAAGCCCTAAGTAGGATTCCGCTACGTCTAAAAACAGTTTTATCTAAGAGCGTAAGTATTGCCAACCTAATTTTTGCAACTAATTTTTATTAGTTAAAGGAATAGCGATGGCGAATTCCGTTCCCTTTCCTGGTTCGGAGATGCATTCGATTTTTCCGCCGTGTCTCTCTACTATAATTTGGTAAGTTATTGATAAGCCGATTCCCGTACCTTTGCCTACTGGTTTAGTAGTATAAAATGGATCGAATATTTTCCGTCGGACTTCTTCTTTCATTCCCGATCCATTATCTGAAATCCGAATTTCGGCCATTTTGCCCTCAATTTTAGTAGCAATCTGAATCGTCGGAATGAAATATATATCCTTAGAATTCGGCAACGACAGCTTCTCTTCCAAAGTATCTATCGCGTTGTTAATTAAATTCATAAAAGCCTGGTTTAATTGTCCTGCATAACACTCGATTGCTGGTAAATCTCCATATTCTTTCACAATTCTAATTTCCGAGTAATGTGAGTTAGCTTTTAAGCGATTTTGCAAAATTAATAGCGTACTATCAATGCCTTCATGGAGATTTACTTTTTTGCGATCTGACTCATCTAAACGCGAAAAATTACGTAATGACAGGACGATCTGCTGGATGCGTTCGGTTCCAACTTTCATCGAATTGATAGTTTTTGGTAAGTCTTTAACTAAAAATTCTAAGTCGAGATTATCAGCTTCTAGTTTAATTTCTTTGGCTGGTTCGGGATAGTATTTTTGATACAAATCCAACAAACGAATTAAATCAGCTACATACTCGCTGGAATAACTAATATTACCGTGGATAAAGTTTACTGGATTATTAATTTCATGCGCTACACCTGCTACCATCTGACCCAAACTCGACATTTTTTCAGCTTGAATCATCATTGTTTGGGTACGTCGTAGTTCATCCAAAAGAGATTCTAACTGTAAAGCTCTTTCTCTTAGTTTTGCGGGCGTACTTACCAAAACAAATATTGCAGTTCTAGCTAATATAGCACTGAAAGTAGAAGCTATCCACAACCCTTTTAAAAGAGGTGAATTCTCAATCCAGCCATCTTTGGGAATAGCTGCTAACTGCCAGTATCCATTAGGTAAAGTTACTTCTAAAGTAACAGGCGATCGCTGGAAAACCTTCGCATTTCCAAAAAATACTTCTCCCGCAGCGCCTAATCCATCTTTTCCCCGAATCGCATATTTAAGCTTGGCAGATGAGTCTAATAGTCCCGCTTCTTTTAATAAAATATTCAAATCAATACCAATGCTTACCATTCCCCAATAGCGACCGCTTTCAGGAGGTTTGCCCACAGGACTCAGAAAAATTGGAGTACGAGTAATCAAAGCCATGTTACCCTGTTCGATTAATTTAACTGGTCCCGAAACTACAGTGTTTCTAGTATTAATTGCTCTTTGAAATGGCTTGTTCTCTTCTGGTATTTTCAGGGGTGCAAATCCTAAAGCATCTTCTTGACCTGCTAAAGGATAAAGATGGGTTGCAAGGGAATTTTTGAACAATGCAGCGCTAGGAATACCGGGTTGCTTGGCTAAGATAACTCTAGTCAAATTTTCAAACTCTGCTTGGCTAATATTTGGATTGCTTACTGAAATATAAGCTACCAAACCTTGCATTACAAATAATCGCTGGTTTAAAGAACCTTCAAGCTTAGCTCTCACCGTGCTAAGCTGGTCTAGTACAGCAACGCGGTTTTCCTGCTGGAAATGTTCGTTTTCTAAACGAATGAATAGCTGGGCGACCGCTAAAACGAGCGTCGCTGTTAAAAAGGCTGCTAGATAGGGTAAGTACCTGATTTTCACGTTCTTATTATATTAGAGCTAATTTGTAAACAAAAGATTAAGCAGACAGCCTGCGGGTCATCAAACGGATGAGCGACCCGTAAATCATCGCTTCACTGGTCTGGGTGTATAGTTCATAGTCCTTACTCAAGTGTCGAAACTGATTGAGCCAGCCAAAAGTACGCTCGACAATCCAGCGCTTAGGCAAAATCTCAAATTCCTTTGATGTCCGCTCAATCACATCCACTCGTACCCCACTCTATCGTTGCTACCGAAAAAAATTCCCCCAAAGTTTCCGACTCTGGCTTTAGATCGGGAAATAGAGATATTTCGATGTTGCCATGACTCAACATAGAGAGACTGGCCACAGCTCCTCTGATCTGTTCCGGCTTGACTTCCAGATACCTTTGCAACTGCTCTAAATTCCTTTGTCCGCTCACTTCCTGCACGATTATTAAGGGGTTGGCCTGGCGTTGGGTGGTAGCGAACGAGTAACACTCGCAGGTCTTCAATGACTGGAATGCAGCGCGTTGCCAGCTTGCCTTTAGTATTGGCTTTTCTAAAGATGATGTCCGAGCGCACTTCCCCTTCTGGGGTGTAGGCGTCGGCAATTCGCAGGGTGCAGGCTTCGGCAATCCGGGCAGCGGTGTAGAGGCAGACGCTAAAAAGAGCGCGATCGTGGTCATACCAATTCACTATGAACCTGCACTTAATATAGCTTCAAGGATATAGTCCCAACCACAGAGAGATAAAACTTCTTCATTCGTGAGAGATTTGATAATTATATCTACCTGTTCTTTGAGTTTATCGGCTCTTCAGTAGTTAATATGCTAAATGAATAGCTCGCGCCAGGAAAGAAAGACAAATGAAGCTAGCAAAATATTTGGTAGAGTCATTACCCGGGTTGACAGAAGAAGCTCATTTATTATTAAATATAAGCCAAAGCTAGAGGGGTTAGGTGGGTTTAACAGCCATGAGAACGAAAAATGAGATAAAGTTTTCAACCAAGCTGTTGAATATAGAGGGAATAAAAGTAATCTCACATCGCCAGCATGAAGGGATTGGAATAATTTTACAGCTCGAACAAATTGGAAAGGAAAGTAGCTGTCCCCGCTGTGGGACAAAAAGCCATAGATTACATCAAAATCATCGATACCTAGTCAAAGATGTACCTTGGGGAGAGAACTTCGTATTTTTAGAGATTAACAGACGACAGTTTAAATGTGAAAAATGTGGCAAGCCATTTAGTGAAGAGTTAGAGTTGGTCAGAAAAAGAAGAAGCTATACGAAACGGCTAGCTAGGAAAATAATTCAAGAAGTGTTAGAGAACGATATCCACAGCGTAGCCAAAAAAGGAGTAGTGACAACAGAAGAAATAGAAAGGATGTTGAAAGACGCAGCGAAAGAATACTTGAAAGCCAAGCCTAGCGAGTTGAAGAGATTAGGGATTGATGAAATAGCTGTAATTAAAGGAAAAGGGAATTACTGTGCAGTATTAATAGATTTAGAGAAGTCTAAGCTAATCGGGGTGTTGCCAGGAAGAAAACAAGAAGAAATTAGGGAAGTCCTCTTGGAGTGGGGAAAAGAGGTATTAGAGCAAATAGAAGAAGTAAGTATAGATTTATGGAAAGGTTATAAAAATTTAGTAATAGACTTAATGCCAAATGCTCAAGTAGTCGCCGACAGATTTCATGTAATGGCACAAATAAACAGGGAATTAGACGCCGAAAGAAAGCGCGAGAGAAGACAGATAGAAGATTTAATTAAATAAGCAGGCTCTTCAGAAGAAAAAGTCGAGCAGGAGAGAGTTTTAGAAGGATTGAAGAAAAGTAAATATGTGTTGCTGAAGAACGAAACAGACCTGAGTGAAGAGCAAAAAACTAAACTCGTGCAAGTTAAAGATGTATCTCCTACTCTCAAGCTCATGCCTGAATTAAAAGAAAAGCTCAGAAATATTTTTGAACAGACTAATAATTGGTTGGTTGGTTTATTTAAACTGGGAAGATGGCTATCAGGAGCAAAAAAATATTTTCCCGATAGTCAGAACACTATTATTCGTTGGCTAGATGAGATTATTGCTTACTTTGATTATCGGGACTTGAACAAAATTCAAGCCCAAACATAGCCCAAACCTGCTAGGTGTATGGCAAATACGTCACCATTATCTTGGAGCCAAGCGACAAATCTATAAGATATAGCCGTTCTAAAAGCTAACAAAGCAGAGCGTAAAAGTCTTTAAAGGTTTGTTTGCCCAACGCCGTCTCAATCCTCCTGTCAACTGTTGCCAAACAATAAAAGTGTAAGCGCAAAAAACTAATATCAAATGTCGGTGAAGGCTTTTTATGCTTCTCACTTGATATTCTTTTAGCCCTAACCAGCCTTTTGCCTCACGGTAAAACACT
>NZ_JAUBTF010000139.1:0-4616 GCF_036702355.1 Microcoleus sp. D3_18_C4 | reverse complement strand
ATCATTATTATTCACTTAGATTTCTATACAAAGAGGTATTGACAAAATATACTCCCTTCTAACTTGTTACGAATGGTCCCTTCCCCTATTGCGGGCAACAGGCGATCGCAGCGGGGAAGCGAACACCCTCAACAACATCGGCAGTGTCTACTCGCGATTGGGAGAAAAACAGAAAGCGCTGGAGTATTACAGCCAGTCCCTTCCCTTGAGTCGGGCAGTAGGCGATCGTGGCCGGGAAGCTATTACCCTCGTTAGCATCGGCAGTGTCTACTCGCGATTGGGAGAAAAACAGAAAGCGCTAGAGTATTACAGCCAATCGCTTGCCCTGTATCGGGCCGTGGGCGATCGCGGTGGGGAAGCTACCACCCTCACCAACATCGGTCAAGTATACTCAGAATTGGGAGAAAGACAGAAAGCGCTAGAGTATTACAGCCAGTCGCTTCCCCTGAGTCGGGCAGTAGGCAATCGCAGTGGGGAAGCTGCCACCCTCACCAGCATCGGTCAAGTATACTCAGGTTTGGGAGAAAAACAGAAAGCGCTAGAGTATTACAGCCAATCGCTTGCCCTTTTTCGGGCTGTGGGCGATCGCAGTGGGGAAGCTGCCACACTCACCAGCATCGGCGTAGTCTACTCAGAATTAGGAGAGCAACAGAAAGCGCTAGAGTATTACAGCCAGTCACTTCCCCTGAAACGTGCAGTAGGCGATCGCGCTGGGGAAGCTAGTACCCTCAACAACATCGGCAGTGTCTACTCAGAATTAGGAGAGCAACAGAAAGCGCTAGAGTATTACAGCCAGTCGCTTCCCCTGAAACGTGCAGTAGGCGATCGCGCTGGGGAAGCTGTCACCCTCAACAACATCGGCAGTGTCTACTCAGAATTAGGAGAGAAACAGAAAGCGCTAGAGTATTACAGCGAGTCGCTTCCCCTATTGCGGGCAGTAGGCGATCAGGCTGGAGAAGCAGTCACCCTTTACAACATGGCTGTTAGCAAACGCGATCAAGGAAATCTTACCGAAGCCCTCAACGACTTTGAATCCTCTCTCAAAATAATCGAAAACCTCCGCACCAAAATTGCCAGCCCTGAACTTCGCAGCTCATACTTTGTGACAGTACAAAACTACTACGAATCCTACATCGATTTGTTAATGCAACTGCACAAAACTAATCCTAAATCCGGTTACGATACCAAAGCCTTAGAAGCTAGCGAACGTTCGAGGGCCCGCAGTCTCCTCGAACTCCTCTTTGAAAGTAACGCCAACATTCGCGAAGGTATTTCCCCCGATTTACTGCAACAAGAAAAGAGCTTGCAACAGCAACTCGATGCCATTGAAAAGCAGCGCATCGCAACAATCAGCAGCCCCAACCCTAATCCAACTAAAATCGCTGAAATCGACTCTGGGCGCCTCGCACTTTTGCAACAATATCAGCAACTTCAAACCAAGATTCGTACCGCTAGTCCCCGCTACGCAGCCCTCACCCAACCCCAACCTTTAACACTGCCAGAAATTCAGAAACAGATTCTCGATAAAAACACTATTTTATTGCAATATTCCCTTGGCAAAGACCGCAGTTATTTGTGGGTTGTGACATCAACAGGAGTAACCAGCTATGAATTACCAAAACGCGCAGCCATTGAAACAGCAGCAAAGGATTTCCTAGAGGCAATAACTAACCCAATCCAGAGAGATATTCCCCAACAAGTTGCCCAAGCAAGTGCAAATCTGGGTCAAGTGATTTTACAGCCCGCAGCAGCCCAATTAGGAAACAAACGCTTATTAATTGTTGCTGACGGCGTGCTGCACTATACTCCTTTTCAAGCTTTAACCCTTGCCCCAACCGCCGGAGAAAACACCAATGTTCCCTTAATTGCCGAACATGAAATTATTACCCTGCCTTCGGCCTCAAGTCTCGCTATTCTCAGGCAAAATTACGGAGACAGAAAACCGCCCACCAGAAGTTTAGCAATTTTAGCCGATCCTGTTTTCAGTCCTGACGATGAAAGAATTAAAGGAAAAATCACCCACGCAACAACAGAAAAATTAGAAGCAAATAACCTCGGTTTAAATCGCTCGCTTCGTGCTTCTAATCGGCAATGGCCGCCCGAACGCCTCCCATTTACCCGCCAAGAGGCCCAAACAATATCCAGCTTATTCCCCCCAGCTTTAAGCAGTCAAAAGATTGATTTTGATGCCAATCGCACTACCGCCACCGACGGCAGTTTAGCTAATTATCAAATCGTTCACTTTGCCACCCACGGCATTGCCAACAGCAAAAATCCCGAACTTTCAGGAATTGTGATGTCGATGGTAGATGACAAGGGCAATCTTGTCAATGGTTTTTTGCGCCTTACCGATATTTTTAACTTGAAACTGGCGGCAAATTTAGTAGTTTTAAGTGCTTGTCAATCAGGAAGGGGACAGAATGTTAAAGGCGAAGGAATGGTGGGATTAACAAGGGGTTTTATGTATGCGGGGGCGCAGCGGGTGGCAGTGAGTTTGTGGAATGTGGATGATGAGGGAACTTCTGTGTTAATGCAAAAGTTTTATCAAAAAATGGTGCAACAAAAGTTAGCGCCGGCGGCAGCTTTGAGGGCTGCACAGATTGAAATGATGCAGCAGGAAAAATGGAAATCGCCCTATTATTGGGCTGCTTTTACCTTGCAAGGGGAGTGGAAATGATATAGCGGACATAATATCACTTCTTCCTGCTTTTACAATAAGCGAGCTAGTGATTAAGATTGACAAAAATACAAAAGGGGTGGCTATGTTCGATCGCGCTCAATGGTTTTTGACTGGTATGTTGCTCGAACTTTCGGTTCAGCTAAGTCAGCCAGTAGCAGCCGTGCCCGTTGGTAAAGTCGTACAAACAGCACAAACTAACAGTAGCAACGCTGCTGAAACAGCTTTAGAAGAAGGAATACAACTCTACCAACAAGGAACGGCGGAAGCTTTAAGAGGTGCGTTCACCAAGTGGGAAGAAGCCTTAAAGCTATATCGGCGAGCAGGCAACAATAGAGGGCAAGCATTTAGCCTCCTTGGTCTTGGCAGAGTCTACAATGATTTGGGAGAAAAGCAGAAAGCGCTAGAGTATTTTAGCCAGTCCCTTCCCCTGAGTCAGGCTGTGGGCGATCGCACCCCGCAATCGCTGGAACCCAACTTTTCCCAAAAGCGCGATCACCTTCACCCCCTTTTAGACACACAGATTGCTGCTTTTGTCGATCGTGTTGGAGCCTCTCCCCGCTCGGTTCAGGTACGCGAGCTAGGCGACCGTTGGGGTTCCTCCGGATACGAAGAGGATTTATTTTTTCACGCTCCGTGTGGCAATGCTACCGCGAGTGATGATAGAGTATGTGGTTATTCACGAGCTGGTGCATCTGATTGAACCGCATCATACGAATGCGTTCTGGGATAGGGTGGAGCGGATTGTAAGTGATTGGGGCGCTCGTAGACAGTAGTTAGCTAAGAATGGGGCGAGTTATGACCTTTAGAGATGGGTTAGACGTGAGAGCGATCGCACTACGTATGAAAATTTTCTGCACTCTTCACCCAAATATTTTCCTCATCAGCCAACCAGCCTTGCCTATCGTTGGGCTGCTCAGCACTTTGACGCTTGTGCAGTTGGTTTCATCTTCTCCTGCCGATGCTATTCCCCCCCAACAGGCAACTGCGCCTAGAACCTTTGCTGATTGGTGTTTGGATAGAAATAACCTGAGTGTGCAGACACGCCACACTGTTGATGCCCTATTGCAAGTGGCTCAAACTACTGATTGTCATCAGGCATCGAAGCTTCTTTCAACTCGCACCACGCTTTTCCTCGGTTACAATCCAATAACTGACCTCAAACCCTTGTCAACACTCACCAACCTGACTGAACTTTTCCTCATAAGTAATCAAATAACCGACCTCAGACCCTTATCTTCCCTAACTAACCTGATTCGACTCTACGCCTACGATAATCAAATAGCCGACCTCAAACCCTTGTCAAAACTCACCAACCTGATTCGACTCGATCTCAAAAACAATCAAATAGCCGACCTCAGACCCTTATCAACACTCACCAACCTGACTTTCCTCGGTCTCGATAACAATCAAATAGCCGACCTCAAACCCTTATCAAAACTCACTAATCTGGCTGAACTTTCCCTCGCTAACAATCAAATAACCGACCTCAGACCCCTATCTTCCCTGACTAACCTAATTAAACTCTACGCCTACAACAATCAAATAGCCGACCTCAAACCCTTGTCAAGCCTTACCAACCTGACTTCGCTCGGCCTTAAGAACAATCAAATAGCTGACCTGAAGCCCTTGTCAACACTCAGCAACCTGACTTTCCTCGGTTTCGATGACAATCAAATAGCCGACCTCAAATCCTTGTCAACACTCATCAACCTAACTGACCTCTCCCTTAACAACAATCAAATAGCCGACCTCAAACCCTTGTCCAAACTCACCAACCTGGTTCGAATCGAGCTCGAAAACAATCAAATAGCCGACCTCAAACCCTTATCAACACTCACCAACCTAACTGAACTCTGGGTGCATAAGCTGTTGCACATTTAAACTGTGATACAAGCATTACCCTTATTTTTAATTTTGCGACCCCATTTAATTATTA
>NZ_JAUBTF010000138.1:0-4782 GCF_036702355.1 Microcoleus sp. D3_18_C4 | reverse complement strand
TTATCATTATTATTCACTTAGATTTCTATACAAAGAGGTATTGACAAAATATACTCCCTTCTAACTTGTTACGAATGCTCTCTTAGTGATCGTCGGCTAATGGCGATCGATTTTGGGGTTATTGGTGAACCCGCAATGCCAGCAGTTGATTGAGCAAATCTCCACCCAACCACCAAAAATCCCCATCTGACAACGCCGGATTAAATTCTCATATCAACTCCGCTAGCATCGGAATTGTAAAATCGAATTAACAGTCAATACTCAACTATCATTCAGTTTTTCGACCCCGAGTTAACAGTCAACAGTCAACAATAATTCCGGTGCCACCGGAACTTATATCATAAACTGGCCAAAAAATTCACACTATCGATAACAGTTATCCCCCATTTACCAACACAATTTGCATAATTAAAACCCCCCTTGAAAAAGGGGGGTTTTAAGCCGAAAATCAGCTTGATTCTTCTTACATCGAAGAACCCAAACCGGCATAAGCACCGTAGAAGAAAAGACTCACAATGCTGAGAACACCGAGGCCTGCAACAGTAGCTACCAGCCACAAAGGAATTCTGCCACTTTCACTAAACATAGCCATCACCTCACTAATTTACAGCTAAACAAATTCGACGATCGAACTATCGAAAGCAAACTCAGACACCAGTTAATTAAAGAAATAACTGGAAAACAAAATACCCAAAACAAAAATCAGCAACAAACCCAAATACAAAGAAGTCCGGTTTAACTCAACAGGCTGCTCGTTGGGATTAGGAACGCGCTCAGGCATTGTAAACTCCTATCGTTGAATAAATTGCATTGCTGCGATCGCGCCCAAAAAGAAAATTGTTGGGACACCTAAAGTATGAACTGCCAACCAGCGCACCGTAAAAATCGGATACGAAATTGGCTCATTATTTGGGGTTCTGCTCGTCATTTTTCCAAATCCTTGTTAAATTACTTGGCAATGAACTGATCTACTTGTTTCTTAGCTTCAAAGCGATCCGAAATAATCGGCACTTCTTCCCGCTGCGGTGTGAAATACTGGTTAGGGCGAGGAGTTCCGAAAGCATCGTAAGCCAAACCCGTTTGCACAAACAGCCATCCAGCAATAAACAAAGCCGGAATGGTGATGCTGTGAATTACCCAATAACGGATACTTGTAATAATGTCCCCAAACGGACGTTCTCCAGTTGTACCAGCCATTTAGAATCCTCCTTTCAACAACAAATTGACAGACAATCTCTATTACTATTCTACTATCAAGCAGCTTGCGCTGAACCTTGATATTTAAGTAGAGTACCGCTCGCGCCGATCACAAATCCGCGATCGGGGCCCATAAAGACAATCCTGTAAAAATTAGCGGGAACATCTTCTACTTCGCGGTCTTTTAGCCAAGTTTTCCCGCCGTCCAAACTGCACAGCAAATTGCCGCCGCCACCGGCTACCCAAACTTCATTATCAGTCCGGTAAGCCATGTCCAGCAAACCCCAACTCGCCTTGCGATCGGGAAAAAACGGTTTTCCCCAACCTTCAGGATTGGACGGGTCGCTAAACTGAATCTGACCGCCGCGGGCGAGCATCCACAAACGCCCATCCTTGGTAAAGCCCATATTTTGCAAGCGGCGAGAACTATTGCGGTTGTGAGGTTCCCAAGCTTCTTGTCCTGGTTTCCACACCGAGTAGAAATTGCCCTTTGAGGAAACCGCAACATACTGCCCGTTTTCAGAACGGTTGATATTGCGAACTACCCCAAAAGAATCCTGCACGACAGCTTTCCAATTTTTGCCGCCGTCAGAAGTCCGGTAAATCGCCCCGACATCGGTCGTCATCTCGGCAGAATTCGGGCCCAAAGCCGCGATCGTACTCGGAGAACCGGGCAACTGAGAGCTCAAAGCAATCCGCGTCCAAGACTTGCCCTCATCTTCTGTATGGAGCAAAACAGAAGGCTGGCCGACAATCCAGCCTTCGGAACCCGAAAAACTCACCGATGCAAAACGCGACCTCGGATCGTCGATATCCAGTGCTACAGGCTTCCAGCTAGTACCACCGTCGAGCGTTTCGAGCAGAGTCGCCTCAGAACCCACAACCCAGCCGTGCTGAGGATTGCCCGTAAAGGCAATATCCTGCAAATTAGCTTCCGTCGGCAAGGAAATCACTTGCCAGGGGTTGTAACTCACAGAACCGATGGTGCTGCAACTCGTACAGATGAGCGCAGCCGCCAATAACATTACAATTCGTTGCCAAAATCTCACAATCGTTTTACTGCAAACCATACATACTAAGTAACAACAAGAAACCAACGACCAAGCCGCCAAAAATCAGCAAACTTTTCTGACCTTCGGTCATGCCGTTGACACCGACACCGTAGCGCTGATTTGCCTTAAATCCCGATACCCCTTCCTGCTGACCGAGATTTTGAAACACCGACTTGCGCGCCCCGCAAACGGGACAGACCCAAGTTTGGGGCAAATCTTCAAAAGCCGTGCCAGGGGCAATGTCATTTTTAGGATTCCCTTTTTTCGGATCGTAGACGTAGCCGCAGGCGCGGCACTCGTGCCGATCGAGGGTTTTGGTTTCAGTGGCTCGATCGCTCATAGCTCAAAAAGAGTAGGTAAGCTAATCTTAAAATATACATTAAAAATTATTGCAGAAGATGGAGGATTAATCTCAACTAACTCGTAATTTTAGCTACCCAAAATCTATATAATGTAACAGACAAGTTACAGAACCCTTTCACCTAGGCAGTAATTATTCACCGTGTTTGCACTCAGCGGCTACGAGTATTTCTTAGGCTTCCTGTTAATTTCCAGCCTAGTCCCTATCCTCGCCCTCACGGCGTCTAAGGTACTGCGGCCCAAAAGTCGTCCCTACGACCGACGCACTACCTACGAATCTGGCGTCGAGCCGATCGGCGGAGCCTGGATTCAGTTCAACATCAGATATTATATGTTCGCGCTAGTCTTCGTCATCTTCGACGTAGAGACCGTCTTCCTCTATCCTTGGGCGGTTGCTTTCAACCAGCTAGGACTGTTGGCTTTCATCGAAGCCTTGTTTTTTATCACGATCCTCGTTATTGCTCTTGTCTATGCATGGCGCAAAGGAGCCTTGGAATGGTCTTAAGTTCTGACAAATCACAAAAACCTCTAATTGTCAACCCCGCTATTCGCCCTGAAGTCACATCCGAATTATCAGAGAACGTCATCCTAACTACGGTTGATGACCTCTACAATTGGGCGAGACTTTCGAGCCTGTGGCCGCTGCTTTACGGTACCGCTTGCTGCTTCATCGAATTTGCAGCTTTGATCGGATCGCGCTTCGACTTCGACAGATTCGGCTTAGTACCGCGATCGAGTCCCCGGCAAGCCGACCTGATCATCACCGCCGGCACAATTACCATGAAGTACGCCCCCATCTTGGTGCGGCTGTACGAACAAATGCCGGAACCCAAATACGTGATCGCGATGGGTGCTTGCACCATCACCGGCGGAATGTTCAGCGTAGACTCCACGACAGCAGTCAGAGGCGTTGACAAACTGATTCCCGTAGACGTGTACATCCCCGGCTGTCCCCCTCGCCCAGAAGCGATTATTGACGCAATTATCAAACTGCGGAAAAAAATCGCCAACGATTCCATGCAAGAACGGGCCAATTTGCTCCCAACCCACCGCTACTACACCAGACCCCACAAAATGAAGGTAGTAGACGACATTTTGGACGGCAAATATTTGTCAGTTCCCGGCCGGATGGCGCCACCGAAAGAATTGACCGAAGCAATGGGAATGCCAGTACCGCCGGCTTTGCTTGCAGGACAAAAACAGGAGGTAAACCGTGGCTGAGACAGAAACCTCAATTGTTGAAGCCGGGAAGGTTTCCCAGTGGTTGACTCAGAATGGCTTTGAACACGAAGCTTTAGCGGCCGATAATTTGGGCGTGGAGATATTAAAGGTCGATCGAGACTTCTTAATTCCGATGTCAACAGCACTGTATGCCTACGGGTTTAATTATATGCAGTGCCAGTGCGCCTACGACCAAGGGCCGGGAGAAGATTTAGTCAGCGTCTACCACTTGGCTAAGCTGACAGATAATGCTTCCCATCCCGAAGAAGTCCGCGTCAAAGTATTCATCCCCCGCGACGATCCGAGAGTGCCATCAGTCTACTGGATTTGGAAAGCGGCCGACTTTCAAGAGCGGGAATCCTACGATATGTACGGCATTGTCTACGAAGGACATCCGAATCTGAAACGGATTTTGATGAACGAAGATTGGGTAGGCTGGCCACTGCGGAAAGATTACATTTCCCCTGATTTCTACGAATTGCAAGACGCTTATTAAGGGAGTTTTGCGAGGGCGGGTTTAGAGCATAAAATTTGACTTTTGCAGTCAACTTTTATGCACCCACCCGCCCTCTGTTTTTTTAATCTATTGCTGTAGGGCGATGTTTTGTGATGTTCTTACTCTAAGAATTATAATACCTTCGCATGACCTCAAACCCAAGTCGCAGACTCATTAATGATATTGAAGCTCTTCTGGCGACAAGCGCAAGCCTATTTGCGTCAGAAGGTTCCGTGCGTCAGGTGGCTATCCTAGCAAATGCAGAGTATAGTATCGACTGGTGTCGGGAAGAATTCGGCCAAGACATTTACCACCTCTATCTTCAAGTTCCTGATTGCCTTTACTCGGAAATTTCTGACGAGATTGAGGTATATGAAAATCGTAACCGTTCAGGGGGTGCGCCTGTGGCGCACCACCCCAAGAGGAGTTTAAGTATCAATATGTTGGAGAGCCGTT
>NZ_JAUBTF010000137.1:0-4833 GCF_036702355.1 Microcoleus sp. D3_18_C4 | reverse complement strand
GTTTTTAGCTGGCATTTTTGTATAAATTGACTAAACTAATTTTTTATTATACCCTATTTAAAGGCACAACAGCTTATGCAGCTTTGTGAGAAAGTCAAGTTTCAATCCCTGATAGGGTTTTAGGTTGTTTCCGGCCCGACCCGGACTTGTCCAATGAGCCGGAAGATTTAGTTTCAATCCCTGATAGGGTTTTAGGTTGTTTCCGGCAAAAATTTACACCAAAAAACCGCTCCTAACTTTTTGTTTCAATCCCTGATAGGGTTTTAGGTTGTTTCCGGCCGATGATCCGCTGTGTGAGGCTCACGGCATCTCCAGCGTTTCAATCCCTGATAGGGTTTTAGGTTGTTTCCGGCCAAGCAGCAGCTAAGCTCATACGAATATCGCAATCAGGTTTCAATCCCTGATAGGGTTTTAGGTTGTTTCCGGCCTCTCAATCCCATCCGCCGCTAAAATAATCACATGGTTTCAATCCCTGATAGGGTTTTAGGTTGTTTCCGGCCATTTTTTTCGCGCTGCCTTGCATGGCCGTTGTCGTTTCAATCCCTGATAGGGTTTTAGGTTGTTTCCGGCGCGAGTGATTATGGAGATTAGCGGCCATCGCACCCTGTTTCAATCCCTGATAGGGTTTTAGGTTGTTTCCGGCGCCAAGCGATAATCCCTGAATTGCCTTGTGCCAGCTGTTTCAATCCCTGATAGGGTTTTAGGTTGTTTCCGGCACTCACTCCCTTATTCTCAATGGCTCAAAAATCTCGTTTCAATCCCTGATAGGGTTTTAGGTTGTTTCCGGCTATATGGCCGAAGCGGGTAAAGTAGCCGTGAATGAGTTTCAATCCCTGATAGGGTTTTAGGTTGTTTCCGGCTCGAGCGTGAATGGGATAGCGTTATACTCACCCCAGTTTCAATCCCTGATAGGGTTTTAGGTTGTTTCCGGCTTTATCATCAACAATAAACCGACTTTGTATCATAGGTTTCAATCCCTGATAGGGTTTTAGGTTGTTTCCGGCGCACCCGCGCTACAAAGTGATTCAGTCTAAATACGAAGTTTCAATCCCTGATAGGGTTTTAGGTTGTTTCCGGCCTGAGACAATTATCAATTTTAACGGCGACCCAGGGGTTTCAATCCCTGATAGGGTTTTAGGTTGTTTCCGGCATTACGTGTCCTGAATGCAAAGGCAAAGTCGCCTCGTTTCAATCCCTGATAGGGTTTTAGGTTGTTTCCGGCATTTATTTCTGCATCTGACTCTGGCTCTGTTGAGTTTCAATCCCTGATAGGGTTTTAGGTTGTTTCCGGCGCTTTTCTATATCGGCTTGCGTCTGTCCTAGTGCCGGTTTCAATCCCTGATAGGGTTTTAGGTTGTTTCCGGCTTGGTATAAAAAAAGGCAGAGCAGAGGTAATTGCTCGGTTTCAATCCCTGATAGGGTTTTAGGTTGTTTCCGGCTCGAACTCCGAACACTAGCGAACAGCCAATTGTTGTTTCAATCCCTGATAGGGTTTTAGGTTGTTTCCGGCCCTACTGCAAACTGCACAGATTCATCCACAATATTGTTTCAATCCCTGATAGGGTTTTAGGTTGTTTCCGGCGCAAGAGGATTAACTGACTTGGAAGTTTACCAGGTTTCAATCCCTGATAGGGTTTTAGGTTGTTTCCGGCTTCAGGACTCAAAATGATAATTCTTTCGGGATGCCGGTTTCAATCCCTGATAGGGTTTTAGGTTGTTTCCGGCCCCGGAGATTTTGCAGCGGCAGGCTTCCAACGTGTGTTTCAATCCCTGATAGGGTTTTAGGTTGTTTCCGGCCCGATCGCACTCCGGCTCTCTGTTCATGCTCGTGAGTTTCAATCCCTGATAGGGTTTTAGGTTGTTTCCGGCTTTTTAAACAGCCGGCTGTAGAAATTTTTCGTCAACGTTTCAATCCCTGATAGGGTTTTAGGTTGTTTCCGGCCGGTTTTGTTGCCGTCTTCAGCCATTGCAGCTTCTGTTTCAATCCCTGATAGGGTTTTAGGTTGTTTCCGGCAACACTTAGCGATCGCTTGCGCGCGCGGTATATTTTGGTTTCAATCCCTGATAGGGTTTTAGGTTGTTTCCGGCAATTTGCCTGATTTTGTAGGCGTACCGAGCAAGATTTCGTTTCAATCCCTGATAGGGTTTTAGGTTGTTTCCGGCGATCGATGACTGTAGCCGAAGCGTCGCAGATTGTGTTTCAATCCCTGATAGGGTTTTAGGTTGTTTCCGGCCCAGCTAATTTTGCAAAGCGAAGCAACATAATGTTTCAATCCCTGATAGGGTTTTAGGTTGTTTCCGGCACAGTAAACCGCAAAATTGATCATAGTTCAACAATGTTTCAATCCCTGATAGGGTTTTAGGTTGTTTCCGGCAAAGCGTCTTTAATGGTTCCGGGCGGCTTGTATCTTGTTTCAATCCCTGATAGGGTTTTAGGTTGTTTCCGGCATGGGTTATCCTATCCTATCCTATCCCGATCAAGTTTCAATCCCTGATAGGGTTTTAGGTTGTTTCCGGCCTTTGTAAGCGGTTTATTGATTGATATGAACAGTTTCAATCCCTGATAGGGTTTTAGGTTGTTTCCGGCCGCCGGGGTCTGGGAGGCTTGAAATATAAGGTTTTCAAGGTTCAGTTGCGTCTGATTGCAATCAATATACCGTTTCAACGATCGCCCTGTCAAGAGGGCAAAATTCAAATAGACCTCAAACTCTCTCCCAGTAAAACTTTCAGCATTTGCGTCTGACCCGCATGAGGTACAAACCACCGCAAACCCAGTCCTGGTAAAGCTCTTGGCCATTAAAATTCACCCCCTCCGTTCTACACCCACAGCCAGACGCAAAATCACACCATAAAAATCGTAGTATCGATCGGTGCCCGGCCGCCAATCCGCTCGATCTTGCCCTGACAGCAAGCACACAAAGAATGAAACAGGATGCTGTCTTCTTCCGACTTAATCACCCTACTCAGACGTTGGCGCATCCGGGCATACTGAGTATCCGTCACGTCGCAATGAAACACCGAATACTGCTTCCATTCCCCATAAGACTTGAGAATCTGGTGAATCTTAGTGCGGCGCTTGTCCTCGGATATATCGTAGCAAACCAAAACAAACATAACTCGATCGCCCTCCCTATTTCAGAACCAAAGGCGGATACTTATCAACTTCACCCATCAAATACTTAGCCATCAACCGCCCTTGAATTTCAAAAGCTTCTTGATAAGTACACAACTTTTCCATCACTGGATGCTTGAACTTTGACTGTTTCTTTTGTTCGTAAAGTCGCAAAAAATTGTGCAGCGCTTCTTTTGTCAAAGAAACCGCGCCACTCAACGGTTCTGCGGTAAAATCGCTAGGGCAAACTTTCTGCAAATTGATCGCCGTCAACACTACAGCATCAACTACCAAAGGTCGAAATTCTTCCATCAAATCCAGCGCTAAGGAAGGACGCCCATAGCGCTCAAAATGCAAATATCCCAAATACGGATCGAATCCCACAATATTCACTGCACTTTGAACATCGTGCCGCAGCAGAGAATATCCCAAACTTAACAGAGAGTTTACCGGATCTGTAGGCGGACGGCGGCGCCGAACTTCAAAGCTAAATTCCGGCACGCGAATCAGCCGATTGAAGCAGCCAAAATAAGTCGCACTACCCGCCCCCTCTAATCCTCGCAGAGAATTAATATTGGAAGTTTTATCAATAGAGGCGATGACTTGTTTCAATTGGGCGATGGGCTTTTCAAATTCCTGGGGAGAATATTTGCGCTGACATTCTAACAAAGTATGGCGGTAATTCTTGAGTTTTCCCCGTACAAACCCCCTAACTAAATGCACCGCCTGTTCCGATTCCCCAGCCGCTTGCCACTGAGCTTTTCGCACAAAGATATTTTTCGTCATCTCCGGTTCCAACCTCCCCAAATAACGTCCGTTTACTGTCAAAAAACTTAAAGGAATGTGACGTTCCAACAGTTCCACAACCACAGCCGGCGAAACTGTAGCGCGTCCCAATGCAACAACGCCATCAATCTTAATTAATGGCACGTCCAACAGATTTTTTTTATCAGCTTTAACCGTCAGACGTTCATCCACTTTGCCAATAAAAGCATCTTCTTGAGTAATGTAAACTGTTCCCATTGTGAAATCTCCTATTTGCAGATTAACTTGCTTCTTGATAGCGGTTGACTTTGGCAGCAGCTTGGGGCAGACATTGGGGAAAAAGACTGCATCCCTTACACCGAGAGGTGTAAACTGGTAAAGGGATATTTCCCGATCGCCAAAGAGCACCGACTTTTTCAATAGTTGCGATCGCATCCTGTCTCAAACCCTCAGAAATCTCGACTAATTGGCGCTGATGCGACTGCGCGTAATACACATATCCAGTCGCAATAGTTTTCCCCGTCATCTCCTCTAAACAAAGCGCTTGGGCGCAAACTTGCAACTCATCGTTATCCCATTCCCCCTTCCGGCCGCGCTTGTATTCCACCGGATAAATCTCACCCTCCGCCGACTCAATCAAATCCGATTTCCCAATGAGTTTGTAGCGCTCAGATTTCAGCCAAATCGCCCGAACCTGCCAAGTTTCATCGCGGTTAATCTCGCCCATCGTGTGAACGCGATCGTGCAAACTTGTCCCTTCAATGGTATACTGATTATCGGTGAATTCTCCCGCACAAGACATTCGCCAGCAGCGGTGAGGACAGTAAGAATACTGGTTGAGAGTTGCGATCGAAATGTAATCAAAATCGTTCATAATTTGTAGAAGTTCACGGGGTTAGCGTGGCAGAAGAGAAGGAGGAATCCGACAAGAACGAGTACTCAAGACAGATTCAGTC
>NZ_JAUBTF010000136.1:0-4839 GCF_036702355.1 Microcoleus sp. D3_18_C4 | reverse complement strand
CGATCGAATAAGCTTTCATTTTTTCTGCTGATGTACTGAATGTAGTGTACCACATTTACATGGAATTTGCTGTATATCTCTGATTAAACTTTTTGTTTAAGAAGAGGGGATCAAGGGAATTCGGAATCCCTAATGAACCTACTGTATCCCAACAGCATAAAGCTTTAATCGGGACTTCTCTAGCGTATTGCTTGCGAAACTTCACTGCGTTTTTACCGCTAGGTGCATTATCGGGGTCTTCTTTTTCACGGTAAACCTCATAAGCTTGAGAGATATGCCGGATGAAGTTCCGATGCAATAAACCGCAGTTATATATTAATCCTGCCAAACACCGTACCGTGTAAGCACCGCGGCTGAAACCAAATAAATAAATTTCATCATCTGGTTCATAATTTATGCTAATAAATCGGTAAGCATCCTGAATTTTATGATCGATACCTAACCCAAGAGCGCCTCCCCCGAATTGCGTCAGGAAATCAGTGAGAGACTTTCCCGTATTAATTTGTTTGGTGCCAAGACCTTCATCGTAATAAATAATCTGATGGATACCTCGGTCATCAACTGGCTTAATGGCTTGAAGTATTTTGACCACATTAGTAGGATAGTTTTGGTCTAGATCCTGCCAAGTTCCATCACTACAAATAATAAGACGACGTTTCATATTTACTACCTCCTTTAAGAGCCAGCAAGCAGATTTTAGTGCGATATATTACACCCAGATTTTTGTCAAGATTCGTACAAATGTGTAGTCCAGAAGCGAAAGCTGTGTTGCGGGATTTATTTATCAATAAATAGCCGCACAAATCTCTCAATGAATAGCAATGTGTCCCGCTCTCAATACTAGGAATCCGATTGCGATTTAAGTTGTTTTTTACTCCTCTGTTCCGAGGATAAATTAAGATGAATAAATCCACAAGAACTAATTTAATTATGCATCGGTTTAAAGGATTAGAATTGGTATTGCTCCAATATTTTATATTTTTTAACAAAGCAGCACCTCCGCTTAATCTAACTTAATAAATTGACTAACTATCCGGAGTTTACGGTGTCATAATTACGCTCTTCTATTTGAACGGATGAGCGAATACCTGAGGCGCTAACCTGGTAAAAGTAAGCGTTGCAGGCACGGTATTTTAGACCTTAAGCTTTATTAAAATAAAAAAGCTGTACAAATACAATTAAATAGATATGGTTATAACTATCAGGCGGGCTGGATGCAGGGGATAGGGGAAACATCAAACTCATGTAAAGCCCACAGCCACCACGATCGACTTCACTATCACCGACCAACTCCAAAAAGCTGCGAGCACTTGGGTGCAAGCGAGTAAATCCGCTTGTTGAGTTGGTTCTTATATTAGGCCTCTTGCAAAAAAAATATGTGTTATCCTTAAAGGTTTAGTCGAATTTAGGTGATAGGTGGAATGACTCGGCTAATGAGCAGTGCGTTGAGCTAGGATTGCACCCAGCCATAGAGAAGGGGTAAAACCTTTGACTATAGCATAAAATTATTTTGCAAGAGGTCTATTGTAGCGCGATCGCAGAAGCTATTTGCTCTAACAAAGTGCGCGGGGAGTTAGTTTGAGATATATCTCTAGCCAAGAATCTGCGATTTTTCAGAGAAACCCCGTTTCTTCGCGTAACTCCTACCAAATCAAAATCTGGCAATACGCTAAATATAATTAAAATTTGTTAAGATTAACTCGACCTCAGCGCCGGCATCCCATCCGCCGCTAAACCAGCCCTTCCCCAGTCCCCACAACAATGCTGCGACTCGAACACATCAGTAAAATTTACCCCACAGGCGTCGTACTCAAAGATGTCACCTGGGAAGTCAAGCCAGGCGATCGCATCGGCTTAGTAGGCGTTAACGGTGCCGGCAAATCCACCCAACTCAAAATCATCGCCGGCGAAATCGAACCGACCGCAGGCGAAATCATTCGCCCCGCCAGCCTCCACATCGCCTACCTATCCCAAGAATTTGAAGTAGATCCGACTCGCACCGTCAGAGAAGAATTTTGGCGCGCCTTCAGCGAAGCCAACGAAGTCCACGAATCCCTGATGCAAGTGCATCGAGACTTGGAAGCCTCCACCCCAGAAAATCTCGACGAACTGATCCACAAAATGGATCGGCTGCAACGGCAATTTGAAGGCTTAAACGGCTACGGTTTAGAAGCCCAAATCGAGAAAATTCTGCCCGAAATCGGATTTGAACCCGAAGACGGCGATCGATTAGTCAGCGCCTTCAGCGGCGGCTGGCAAATGCGGATGAGTTTGGGCAAAATTCTCCTGCAAAAACCCGACATCCTGCTGCTAGACGAACCTACCAACCACCTCGACTTAGAAACCATCGAATGGCTGGAAGTATACCTCAAAGGGCTGACAACCCCGATGGTAATCGTATCCCATGACCGGGAATTTCTTGATCGGCTCTGCACGCAAATCGTCGAAACCGAACGCGGTGTTTCCAGCACCTACCTCGGCAACTACTCCTCCTACCTGCTGCAAAAAGCAGAAGCCAGAGAAGCCCAACTCAGCGCCTACGAAAGCCAGCAAAAAGAACTCGAAAAACAGCAAGCATTCGTTGAAAAATTCCGCGCCAGCGCCACTCGCAGCACCCAAGCCAAAAGCCGCGAGAAACAGTTAGACAAAATCGAACGCATCGAAGCCCCCACCGGCGGATTAAAAACTTTGCATTTCCGCTTTCCCCCCGCACCCCGCAGCGGTCGCGAAGTAGCAATAATTGAAGATTTGGTGCACACCTACGGCGAAAAAATCCTATTTTTGGGAGCCGACTTATTAATTGAAAGGGGTGATCGCATAGCCTTTCTCGGCCCCAACGGCGCGGGCAAATCAACCCTGCTGCGGATGATTATGGGTTTGGAAAAGCCGACTGAAGGTACTGTCAAATTGGGAGGTCACAACGTCATCCCCGGTTACTTTGAACAGAATCAGGCAGAAGCCTTAGATTTGAATAAAAGTGTGATGCAAACGATTCACGACGAAGTTCCAGACTGGAAAAATGAAGAAGTTCGGACTTTGTTGGGCCGTTTCTTATTTACTGGCGAAACAGTATTCAAACAGGTTGGCGCTTTAAGCGGCGGCGAAAAAGCCCGCCTAGCTTTGGCAAAAATGCTGTTGACTCCCGTGAATTTGCTGATTTTGGACGAACCGACAAATCACCTCGACATTCCGGCGAAAGAGATGATGGAAGAAGCGATTCAGAATTATGACGGTACAGTAATTATCGTTTCGCACGATCGCTATTTCATCTCCCAAGTCGCCAACAAAATAGTCGAAATCCGGGATGGAGAATTTCGCCCTTATTTGGGAGATTACCACTACTATCTGGATAAAATAGCCGAAGAAAAAGAGCTAGCAAGAATCGCCAAACTTGAAGCAGAAAAAGCGGCTAAAAAAGCCGAAAAAGAAGCGAAGAAAAAAGCAACAGCTAAGCAAAAATAAAGCGGCAACGGTCGCAGATAAACCTTACATCTGCGTTTATCTGCGTTCATCGGCGGTTAGAAATAAAAAATCACTATTTCTAACCCAAGACTCTATTAATCATCTGATTCGCCTGCGACTCATAACTCCCACCAAACAAATTAAAATGATTCAAAATGTGATATAGATTATATAAAGTTTTGCGCTGCTCGTAGCCTCCATCCAACGGCAAAACCTGATTGTATCCTCGATAAAACTGCGGCGCAAACCCGCCAAATAACTCCGTCATCGCGATATCAACTTCTCTATCTCCCAAATAAGTTGCTGGGTCAAAAATGACCGGTTCCCCCGCAGATGTCACCCCCGCATTTCCCCCCCACAAATCCCCGTGAACGAGCGAGGGTTGAGGTTCATAACCAGCTAACAATTCAGGAATCATCTCTAATAAACGTTCCCCTTGCGGAAAATGACCGCCCCGACGCCTAGCCAATTTTAACTGATAACCAATCCGATGTTCTGCCCAAAATTCTGCCCAATTGGCCGTCCAATTATTAATTTGTATAGTTGAGCCGATCGTATTATTAATATCCCACCCAAAAACTCCCCTCAATAAGCCCGAATTCGGCTCTTCTCCCCCCCTTAGCAAGGGGGGGCTGGGGGGGGTGTATTTGTGCATTTCGGCGAGTTTTCGCCCCATTTCTTCCCAAGCTCGATCGCCCCCGCGTCCTGCCAAATCCAACCACTCCAACACAATATAAGCTGAATTCCCCTCACTTCCCCAGCAAATCGGCTCAGGTACTCGAATCGTCTGGGTTTCCCCCATTTGCTGCAAACCCAGCGCTTCAGCTTCAAACATCGCGACTTGGGAAGCTTGATTGATTTTGGCGAAGTAAGTGCGGGAACTGCTGCTGATAGAATAGCCTTGATTGATGGAGCCACCGCTGACTGAACGGCGATTGTCAATCGAAAATGTTTCTCCGGTTGTTTCACAGATGTGCGCGGCAATTTTCTCCCACATAGCATGAAATCGTGTTGAGGGTTGAGGGCGATCGGAATTAGTTTAACAGGTATGGCAACTTAATCAGCAAAAACAACAAAGCCCCTATCTGAAGCTCAGAAAGAGGCTTTGTATTGTCAAATAGAATTCTCGGCACCGAGATATTTTCGTTCAGCAGTGACGGGTCAAATATGTTAGCGAGCTGGGCGTTTAGCAAGCGAATTGGGGATGGAATCGCTGTGGTGGCAGTGCGTCTTTCGACAGCCCGAAAAGTTGTCAGGGAGAAAAACGCTGAAGACTGCAGAGAATTAAGTCATCATCATCACCATGTAGAAACAGAGGTCAAGCCCTCGGTCTATTAGTACGCCTCAGCTTCATCCCTCTCAGGACTTCCACTTAAC
>NZ_JAUBTF010000135.1:0-4857 GCF_036702355.1 Microcoleus sp. D3_18_C4 | reverse complement strand
TTGCCCAACAATAGCTCAAAACCTCTGCCCTAGTATTTCTGAGTATTTATACTCATCGCAAAAGTGACACGCTCCCTTTTTGGCCTTACCTTATGGTATCCTTCCGATGACACTTTTCGTCGAGTATTTGAGTTCATTGACCCAGAAGCATTGAATCGATGCTTTGGACGATGGGTAGAAACTCTCGTCACTAAGACAGGAGGAGAAATTCTTCCCATTGATGGTAAGACAATTAGAGGTTCTTATGACCGCAATCAAGGCAAATCGGCCCTTCATGTTATTACTGCTTGGTCTTCTGAACAACGTCTGGTTTTGGCGCAGATGAAAGTGGATGATAAATCGAATGAGATTACGCCTATTCCGGCATTATTAGAGTTGCTAGACATCACTGATTCTATCATTACTATTGATGCTATGGGGACTCAAACTGAAATTGCTCAAAAGATTATTGAAAAAAAAGGAAATTATGTCCTGACACTTAAAGCTAATCATCCGACTCTCCATCATCAGGTTAAAGAATGGTTTGAGAGAGCTTCTGCACAGCAATTTTCCGGGATTGATGTCAGTTATGAGCAACGGATTGAGTCCGGTCATCATCGGCGAGAAATCCGTCAAGTTTGGTCGGTGCTAATTACGGTCATTGGTGAACTTTACCAACCGCGATTATGGGCGGGATTAAAAAGTGTGCTCATGGTTGTTCGAGTGCGTCATCTTTGGAACAAAACTAAGGAGGGAAGTGCAATTCTATCTAACTTCTTTAGATAGTGATGCCCAACTTTTGGGTCGAGCCATCCGCAAACATTGGGGGATTGAAAATCAGGCTCATTGGACTTTAGATTGTACCTTTGCTGAAGATGCTTGCCGGACAAGCTCTTTCCACAGTCCCCGGAATTTGGCCC
This sequence comes from Microcoleus sp. D3_18_C4, assembly GCF_036702355.1. Taxonomy (NCBI): domain Bacteria; kingdom Bacillati; phylum Cyanobacteriota; class Cyanophyceae; order Oscillatoriales; family Microcoleaceae; genus Microcoleus; species Microcoleus sp. D3_18_C4. The sequence goes on along the minus strand of NZ_JAUBTF010000135.1, from coordinate 3,958 downwards.
TCCTGCGACGTATTGCGCTGAATGCCCTCAACTGCGAACCTACTTACAAACGTACTCTTCGACAAAAAATGAAACGGGCAGCTATGGATAATGATTATCTGATTCAAATTATCAGTTCTTGTTTTCTTGACAAGATATTATACCATTTTTTTAAAGATGTGATAGAAATAAAGAATGTAAAATCCAAGACCATCCGGTGAGAAAACCAATGACGCGAGCGGTGAAAGATGCCAAAATTTCCTGGACTTTTGTGCGGAGCTCGTCAAGATTACTAAACACCGACCAAGCTAAAAAATCTTTGAGATATTCCCACACTCTTTCTGTGGGATTTATTTCTGGACAAGCCGGAGGCTGAAATAGTAAAATTATATTGTCTGGTAATTCAGATGAGCTTAAATTATGAGCGGGTGCGTTATCTACTTGAATGATGTGTAATTCATGAGGATATTGTATTGACAAAAGTTGTAAATATGCTTCAAAACAAACTTTGTCTAAATGCGAAAACTCCCAAAAAAAACTTTTTCCCGTAGCGCTCGATACTGCCCCATACAGCCAAAAACACTCAAATTTCCATTGATGCTTCCCGACGGGCTTTACACCTGAAAGCGTCAGCTTGCGCCGACGAATTGTATGTAGCCCTATCCGCGTTTCATCACGCTCACCAATAAGTAACTTTTTTATATTTGTTTACTTGAGGTAAAGCTTTTCCTAGTAAATCTTTTATCTGTTAATGCAAGTTATTTTTAAATTCATTAATGGCCGTAGATTTCTGAGAAATACTGCGAGGTCTTGGAATTTTTAATTTACTTTTTAATTCCCCTCTAACTAAAGAATATACAGCTTGGTAACTACTGGATATTCCTTTAACCCTCTTTTGTGACTTTCGGGAAAAAATAATCAGGAAAGCTTAGAGCATAAGACTTTTACCAAAAATCCTGATTTCAGCTATTCTGTTAGAAAATAAACGCTCAAATGCTCGCTATATCTACAGTTAAAAATTTGGCTTTTATTTTTATTTTTCCAGAGTAACAGAAGATGGTTAATCAACCATAGCCAAAGATGAACTTCTTTATAACTCTTAAATCCTTCGGGATCTCTCAACTCTTGTTGCAAGGTCGCTGCTATTTCAACTGAGAACTTTTTTGGGCGGCCAAAAACCTGCCGATTTTTTAACAAATTTTCCAGACCGCCCTTTCTATATTGGGAGAGCCAGCGATGAATCGTTGCCTCACTTTTACCTAAAAATGCGGATACTTCCCGCACAATTTCTACTTGTTTTGACTGAAACAAATAAAGCATTTGGACCTTATTATAAGCTAGGATGGTTTTTTCTTTTTTGAGCATTTTTCGCAAATTTTCTCCAGATTCGGTAATTTTTATCAGGACTTACGCATGAACGCTATATGTAGGGTTTGGCTTAAGAGAGAAGGCTAAGCCTTTCGGACTGGATACAGCTTTAAAACCCACGCTCATCAACCCCAGGAAATTGAAATATAAAAGCCCAAACTAGACCAAGGTCATCTTAAGAGTGGGGGTTTGTAGTTCCCGACTTAAATAGTCTGATAACAGTCCAAGTTTATCGTTGATAGATAGTCAAATTCATCTGATTGGCGAGGTATTTTAACCTCAGCCAGACTAGAATAGCGCACCCAATATGATTTCTTTGAATCCGGGCTTTTCTACACTGGCACTTGTCAACTCCAGTCAGTTGTTTCAGTTCTCTGTGAAACTCCTCAATTTTCCATCGATTGGCGCATAAATCTTTAACGTCATCCGTAGAAAACTGAGACATATCGTTGGTAGCAACATATTCCGTGTCACCGTTTGAGGCAACTACCCGAAATAATTTCACTTTTTTAAGCTTGGCAAATCCTTTAATTTTTACAATTTTACCTGACTCATTTTCAGCATTACTCCACGTTAAATCTTCAATTCGTTTGTACTTTTCTACCCCTCCTGTATCATCAACTAATCGATTTCTTTTAAGCGGACAGTAGTAAAACTTACCCAAGCTATCAATCAACAGCATTAAATCTTTTGTAGCATACCAACTATCCATGGCTGACGCTCCCAAAAGGCAATTGCTTGTGATAGACTATACCTTTGAGCATATCTTCTACATGGTCTAGTTTAGTCTTTCCGTCTCCATCAGGGTCATAAATGCGGTAATCCACTATCCAAAAAAGCCCTTTTTTGGGATTGACATAGATGCAAGTAACTAGACCAATCCCCCGAATTACCCGTTTTTCGTTTCCACTATATTGTCGGCGAGTCAGCTCGATTTTAGTGGCAAATCTTTTATCAATAACTGTGTCGTCAAATAAAAGATAACCTCCTTCATCAGTTTGGATAATCAGCTTAACTTGCTTCCAAAGCATCCGGGAAGTAATTTTTTCAGTTTTTAATAATAAATTAATAGTATCGTGGCTGCACCGCTTGAGATGGTCAGCCAGATTGGTCACCGTATAATTAATTTGACTGCGAGCGTAAATATTGACAGTAGTCAAGCGTAGTAAATTTCATACGCAATAGATTTTTTTGCTCGTCTGCTATTTTACAGCCAAGCTTTTCTCTTAAGTCCCCTCCATCCAGAAAAAAATCTTATAAAAAAAATAAAAAATATAAAATCTAGCAATAGTTCAAGCGATTTTCTAGCCCGGGGTAGCGTCAGGAATCGCTCTAGTTAGTCTGGGAAGAGGGTACGCTATATATAGCGTTCGTGCGTAAGTCCTGTTTATATGAGGACGACCAGACATTGTAATTCTCTCCTTTACTTTTTACACAAGTCTATCATATCTTTAAAAAAATGGTATTAGATTCTTCGGATTCCTTTTGTCAAGCATGATTGAGACGCTCTTGCCCTGGATACTATGGGCTATTAAAAAGACATAACATCTCTGATTTTTAAGAAAAAAGGAGATTATGTTTTAGCTTTAAAAGGGAATCGAAAACTCCTCTAACAAGCCGTCAAAGAGTGGTTTTAAGTAACTAAGAAATAAGATTATTTAGGCCGAGACTACAGTTATTATGAGCAAGTAGAAGCTGCACATCATCGAGTGGAAAAAATCCCAGTGTGGACTGTTGATGTATCCGAGTTACCACCTCTGCACAATCAATAATTATGGACGGGATTAAAAACAGTTGTCAGGATAGTTAGTGAACGACGGCTGTGGAATAAAACCACGACCGAAGCTCGTTTTTACTTGAGTAGTTTAAGGAGTAATGCCGAAAAATTTGCTTGGGCGATCCGCAGTCATTGGCAGGCAGGGCAAACGCATCTAAATTCTGAAAGCTTTACGCTATCAGGGGTTCCATTTTTGGCAACTAAACTCAAATAATGACTGAAACCTTTGTCCAGCAAGTATTCTAAGTAACCACAAAAAATTAATTAGATAAAGGCTCTTTGCTAGGCAAGGGTTTCAGTAGAAATATTGTGTAATTAATTCGGAACTACTACTTAAAAATAAGATGCGTTTGCCCTAGGGATTCCTTCAGGCTCGGAGTCAGATATGGATTGTGACAACGAAAGCAGCCACATCCATGCCAAGATACCATACATTTTAAAAAACTTAAACTAAGCTGCACCTGCAACGAAGCAGCCCGAAGATTCGGCGATTGGGCGCCTATAATCGATTCAGGAAACAGCCCAGATGCAAGGGCAGAGCCATTGGCGACTCGCCGGAACACAGTCTTCCATTGGTAAATTAGATTGACTGCTCTATCAGCTTGAACTCAAGGCCTTATTGCAGCGAGTAGAAATAGGCAAGTAGAGAAATTACTACAAAAAGATTCGGTTCCCTCTACTAACACCACCAGAGTAAGAACGCTATAGTTGATAAGCGTCAGAAAAAGGGCAAGTTGAAGCAATGCCCCCAAAGGCGCTGAACCTAGAAAAAAGAATAGTTTGAAAGCTTAAAGCACTATTAACCTCGTCAAAAAAATCAAGATAGAGAGTAAA
>NZ_JAUBTF010000134.1:0-5049 GCF_036702355.1 Microcoleus sp. D3_18_C4 | reverse complement strand
ATTAATATACTTATTCCGCAAGGTGTTGTCAAGCGTTTTGTGAAAATATTTTTGAGTTTTTGGGGAACCTATACACAGTAAAGGTTTGAGCTGCTGATTTCCGAGCCTGCCTCCGCTGGCTGACTCCTCTTTCCGGGAAGGGGTCTTTTTTTTGGGCAAGATTGGACTTTTGAGGGGAGTATCTACCGCGCATGGGTAGAATATCTTTACGTGTAGCTGTTTTATATATAGACGTTCGATCGCCCGCTCATGAAAAAACTTATAGCCCGCCCTAGTGGCTTATTCATTACCTGCGCTTCACTGCTGATCGCTTGCAGTCAGACGAACACTCCCCAAACCTCTACTATCGCATCTCCGGCGACTTCGCCATCTCCCGGTGCTTCGCCAGAGGCTTCGCCTGGGGGGAGATCCAACACTATATCTATAGGTATTGGGGTGGCCCAAACTAGCAATGTGGCTTTACTAGGTCAGGAACAGGTAGCTGGCGCGGAAATTGCCCAGAAGTATTTCAACGATAAGGGCGGTGTGGATGGGACGCCGATTAGACTGGTGTTCCAAGATACGGGTGGAGATGAACAAGGGACGATCAATGCCTTCAACACTCTGATCAATCAGGATAAGGTGGTAGGTATTGTGGGGCCGACCCTCTCGCAACAAGCCTTTAGTGCTGATCCGATCGCCGATCGAGCAAAAGTTCCCGTACTCGGACCCTCCAACACCGCTAAAGGAATTCCCCAGATTGGCGATTATGTGGCCAGAGTCTCCGCCCCTGTGGCAGTGGTAGCACCTAATGCAGTTAAAGCTGCACTGAAGCAAAATCCCAATATTAAGAAAGTAGCCGTGTTTTTTGCTCAGAATGATGCTTTTAGCAAATCTGAGACTGAAACTTTTCAGACAACGGTTAAAGATATGGGACTGGAATTGGCAACAGTCCAAAAATTCTTGACTACTGATACAGATTTCCAATCTCAAGCTACTAACGCGATCAATGTCAACCCCGATTTGATAATTATTTCCGGGTTGGCAGCCGATGGAGGCAATTTAATTAAGCAATTGCGGGAGTTGGGATACAAAGGCGTTATCATTGGGGGCAACGGTCTGAATACTTCTAATGTATTTCCTGTTTGTAAAGCACTCTGTGATGGAGTTTTGATTGCCCAAGCCTACAGCCCGGAATATGAAAATGAAGTTAATAAAGCTTTTCGGGATGCTTATCGCGCTCAATTCAAGAAAGAACCGCCTCAATTTAGCGCACAAGCTTTTACGGGCGTACAAGTTTTTGTTGAGTCATTAAAGGCAATTAATGCTAAGTCTAAGATTAGCGAAAAGCCTTTGGCAGAATTGCGTACAAATTTAAATCAGCAGTTGTTGAGTGGTAATTACGATACGCCTTTGGGGGAAATTTCTTTTACGCCTGAAGGTGAGATTAATCAGAAAGAGTTTTATGTGGCACGGATTAAGATGGAGGCTGATGGCAATAATGGTAAGTTTGAGTTTTTGAAATGAAGGCACGATACGGATTTTGACACAGATACACGGATGAGTTATTGAGTGTGAGTCTGAGGTTAAACCCGCTGCCCCCAAGGGGGGAATTCAGAAGTCAGAGTAAAAATTGTATGCTGTTTGTTTTTGAATGATTTAATGTTGATGCCGAATCTCTAACTGGTGATGGACTTAACTCTGTTTTTGCAACAATTTTTAAATGGTTTGTCGATCGGCAGCGTGTATGCTATTTTTGCCCTGGGATACACGCTGGTCTTTTCTATTCTCGGAATTATTAATTTTGCTCACGGTGCAGTATTTACGTTGGGTGCTTATTTCACCTATGCGCTGATGGGAGGTACTTTCGGTTTTAATGGGTTGTGGGCTAATGCTCGAATTCCCGTGCAGTTGCCTTTTGCTGTGGCATTAATTTTGGGAAGTGTCATGGCTGGTTTGGTGGGAGTAATTGTTGAACGAATTGCTTTTTTGCCTTTGCGTCGCCGACTCTCTGATCCTCTGCTGACGGTGGTTTCTAGTTTGGGTGTGGCGGTGGCAATCGCCAATATTATCCAATATCTAGTAGGTGCGGAAATTTACACTTTTCCTGCTAACACTTACGGCTATTTACCTGCTGCAATTAACTTCGGGACAGCGGATAAACCTATTCCGATTCGGACTGTTCAAATAGTGATTTTTGTGGTGTCAGTTGCGATTGTGGCTGTCTTAACTTACTTAATTAATTTCACTAAATTTGGCAAAGCAATGCAGGCTGTGGCTGAAGATGCGACAACTTCTAGTTTATTGGGGATTGATACTGATAGGTACATTGTGTTGACGTTTTTTGTGAGCAGTTTTCTGGCTGGTTTGGCGGGGAGTTTGGTCGGTTCTAGTGTGAGTATTGCTGGGCCGTATTTTGGTATTGCTTTTGGTTTGAAAGGTTTGGCGGTGATTGTACTTGGTGGGTTGGGGAGTATTCCTGGGGCAGTTTTGGGAGGTTTTATAATTGGTTTGGTGGAGGCTTTTGTGCCTGGAGATTTTTCGGCTTATAAGGATGCTGTTGCTTTTGCTATATTGTTTATTATGCTATTGGTTAGACCGCAGGGTTTGTTGGGACGGCGTTTGATTCAGAAGGTGTAAGATAATTCGGCGATTGAAATCGCTTAAGAGTCAAACTAAGTCCCTCTCCTAGAGACTAAGAAATAAAAAAAGTTATGAATGAATTTTTTACTACTTACGGGTTTTTGATTGTCTCGATGTTGTTGGGTGCAATGTTGGGAATGTCCCTGTATTTGCCTTTAATGACTGGACAGTTGTCTCTGGCTAGCCCTGGTTTTTATGCTTTGGGTGGGTATATTGCGGCGATTTTATCTACAACGGTTTTTCAACAGACAGGGGGTTTATTTCCACTGCCATTGCTGTTGGTGGAGATGATAATTGCAGGGGTTGTTTCGGGGTTGCTGGGGATTTTGGTGGGAATTCCGGCGCTGCGGTTAAGTGGGATTTATTTGGCGATCGCAACTATTGCTTTTGTGGAAATTTTGCGGGTTTTATCGCTGAATTTAGATATCACTGGCGGGGCTGTGGGCATTTTTGGGATTCCGCAACCGTTTGCGACGCCGATCGAGTATTTGTGGATTGTACTACCTTTACTGTTGGTCAGTATGGCGATGGTCTATCGTCTGGAACGGATTCGGGTGGGGCGGGCTTTTGCCGCGATTCGGGCTGATGAGTTGGCGGCGGATGCGATCGGCATTAACCCAACTTTTTATAAGGTTTTGGCTTTCACGTTAGGTGCTGTTTTAGCTGGTGTTGTGGGTGCTGTTAGTGCCCATTTCCTGAATACTTGGAATGCCCGTCAAGGTACTTTTGATGCTAGTATTATTTACTTGACTTCTGTGTTGATTGGTGGTAGTAGGAGTTTTCTGGGAGCAGTTTTGGGTGGGATGGTGTTTACTGCTTTGCCGGAGGTTTTGAGGGGAATGGGGACTATTCAGGGATTGCCGGTTTGGTTGGCGCAATTTCTGCGGGATGGGCGGTTAATTATTTTTGGGTTGTTGATTGTTTTGGGGACGATCTTTTTTCCGCAAGGTTTGGTTACGCCGGAGTTGTTGAAGAGGTGGAAGAAGGGCGATCGTACTTCTGTTTAAAATTAGATGTTGAGTACAGAAAGGTGCGATCGCCAACTTGATGACTTAAAATAAAGGAAAGAGCGATCACCCTGTCGGTGAAAAAAGATCGAGTACGATCGCATCTTTCTGTATCATCTCCTGTTGTTTGGTGAGAGGTCGTTGCTCCTAAGTGATCGTTACCAAACTTACTACTTAAAGATGACTCTTCCCACTTTTGACCTCGCTAATTGAGTATTTATTAGCTACCTAATGGCTCAGTTGAGTGGCGGCGAGTAACCTTTGCAGCACCACCAAGATTTCTCGCCCGTCCGCTCCAACGTGTTGTTAGACCGGGCTTTCGCGATAAGGTTACGACTTTTCTACCGCTTGCTGCTTCCTTTTTGCGGAGGTCAGCAAATATTGCGTCAAAATCATAATTAAAGGACTTCGCATACTCTTCTCGGATTCGGTGGATCTCTTCAACAATCTCATCTGTCCACATGACCTAATCTCCCATTAGTTCGTTGGGTGTGCAAAGAACTGGCAGCACATAGCCGAAATCGAGACTAATCTCCGCCAACTTCCCCTGGATTTGAGCATTCGCAATATGTTTGCAATTCCAAGTTAACAGATAATCCATGCCGTGAACAGTTGCGGTGGCAATGTGAATTGCATCAACTCTTGCTTTTGGAGGCAGATTGCTCCGGGTTAGGAGTTGTACGGCTAAATCTTGTACGTCTTGGTTCAATGCCAACAAGGGAAAATCACGCAGAATCTCCAGTCGTTGAGTGGCGATTCCTGCATCTCCCTGTACCACTTCATCTAGAACTGCCTCCGAGGTATAAAGGGTAAAGGCGCTTCGACGAAATTCCCACCAATCTCTAGTTATTTCTATATTGGCCGCTAACATTAAATTCTTGGTCGATCGGGCGGTGATGTAGCCCAAGATACTGGTTTCGATGTAGACGGTTTCGCTCATAAAGAATGAGTTAGCAGCCCTCTTAATTTTATTGAGTGGCAGCTATTGTATCACCACAAACTCGAAAGCTCCCACAAAGATTGCCATCGCCTATTAATAAAAAAAGTAAGGGGCGATCGCCTCCATACCACTCATCTCCTGTTGTCTGGTGAGGAGAGGATTAGGTGATTCTTGTGCGATCGCCTTGCAAATAGAATGGGGATTGCCCGCCATCTTTGTAAGACGAGCAAGACCATGATACCTAAAGTTATGGATCGCCCACATACTGTAATTGATTAAGCGAGAATCGGATTGTTTGCTCATCACGAGCCACGAAATTGTAACACTGAATCCGTCGTCCTTCAAAGCCACGACCAATGTTGTCAGCTACCAGACAAGCTTTGTATGAAGTACCTGCACGCAATTTACAGGGGATTCCAGGTTTATGAAGTACAGTAGCAGCAGCTTGTAAACCAGTTTTTAAAGTGCTTAATATTAACC
>NZ_JAUBTF010000133.1:0-5100 GCF_036702355.1 Microcoleus sp. D3_18_C4 | reverse complement strand
ATTATGAGTTAGCTCTAGGGGGCTAAATTTAAAACTTCTGATTATAACATATATCTTTTTTGCAAGAGGTCTATTATAGATTTTAGAATATGGATTTATTATAGATTTTTTCTCGATCGGCGATCGATGCTGAAAATTCGGGACAAAATCACATCATATTAAATCCGGCTTTAGTACCCCCTTTTTTCTTAGTCCCCCTCTGCTCGGACTTCGTATGTGTAGACGCGATTTCCAATCTCCGGGCTATCTCAACATCGTGAAAGCCACATCAGCAACAGGCTTTCCGGCCTGTTCCACAAAGAGTAAACCCGGACTTATTATAGATATCAGAATAACCAGCAATCAAAATAACCAGCGGGCGGCGAATCGTCATGAAAAATTTGAGCTTTGTCTAAAGTAGGTACAGCCTCCGCCAATTCTCTACCTACTTTTACCTCAAGCGCCCTGTCTGTTAATGGAAATGAAAATTGATAGCTATCTTGCAAATATTTTGTCTTAGCAACAATCTCATCTTTCTCCAAAATCTGGCTGTTGCTACCAATCAAAATGCTATTACTTTCCTGGCAAACACACACGCACACCTGAGAAAACACACTTTGAAAAGTCGTGATTTTTTCGGCATAAAACTGATCTCTGTGCAGCAGATTGGCTAGCAAAACTCCCTCGCTTGACAAGTGTTTTTCGCAGATTTGATAAAATTCTTTGGTGGAGAGGCGGTGCGGAAAGTAGCCGTTGCCAAAAGCTACGTCGATCATGATGATATCGTACTGAGAATCTGATTTTTGCTGCTCTAAATACTCTCTGCCGTCTTGAATTGTTACAGTTAGCCGCTCGTCAAACTGCACTCCAAAACACTTTGTAGCTGCTTCGATCGCGATCGGATCGACATCCGTACATTCTATAACCGTTTCCGGCAAATAGTGGTGCAAAACTAAGGGAATTCTGCCGCCGCCAAATCCCGCTATGTAGATTCTTTGAGGTTGGCTTTGCCACACTAAACCCAACATCATCGCCTGAGTATATTCAGACACTAGATGTAAAGGATTGTTGAGATCGAAAATAGATTGCAGTAAATCTGTTTGCCGATTTACTTTTTCTACTAAAGATAGCTTAATGTGCGATCGATCTTTTGTGACTCCCACATAGTGAACACCAGACTCTTTGCAAAAAATAACTTTGTCGGGCTGTTGCTGCAGCCAAGCCAGTCGCTGTCGAATAGCGGATAAATTAATAGATTGCCAAGTTTTGTGTTCCTCAATCATCTGATTTTAAATTTTATTTAAATTCGATATTCTCTAATAATATAGCCTCATCAACCCGGTTTCTACCAAAATGGCTGAGTCGCTCGATATCTGCGAAGAAACCGGGTTTCTAGTAAAGGCTGAGGCAAGTCAATCGATTTTAGATTTTAGAGGCGATCCGACGGATAAATGCGTGGGGTTGAGGATTTTCGATTTTGGGTTGATTCCACAGATAAATCACGTGGCGGGTACCATCAATAAATTCTTGGTCATGTTCTCATTTTCCAGCATGGCGAAGAACGAGAAGACAACAGAAATTCACCCGATTACACCCGCTTGTACGCCACCAACTCCAAACCAGAAATCGAAAGTTCCACTTTTTCCCAACTTTGCTTGTCACCTTCCAACTTTTCAAAGGCTGCTGAGGTTAGCAAAATCTCTCCCCGTTCCGCCAAATCCTCTCCCAGCTTGGATGCCAGATTAAATTCCGATCCGTACATATCCTCTCCTTCCAGCATCAAAACATCGCCACAGCCAATACCAATGCAGAGGTAAATATCCATCTCCGGCGGCAGTGTTGTGTTGACAGCCGCCGTTTGTTTCAAAGAGTCGATTGCAGCTTCCACCGCTGATTTTACATCAGAAAAAACTGCAAAAATATTGTCTGCTTCCTCCTTAACTACAGTGCCACCGTATTCTGAAATTATCGGTTTGACAATGCCGTGCATCCGGTGAATCATTGCCAAAAAATGAATGATTCCGTAGCGGACTGTCGTGCGGGAAAATCCCGACATATCCATTACTAAAATTGCGTAATTTTTGCGGAAAGTGGCATTAATCTTTTCATCAATTTCAGCCATTTTTTCGGGATGTTCGTTTCTTTCTTGCAGCAACTTTTCCAAGTTAGCGCGGTTATTTGTTTTCATTTTATTTTAATTAAATTCCCAATCGCGACACAGTTCTTGAGGGCGGCCAGCCGGATGCACTGCACAATTGATGCCATCCTTACCGTAATAATAATCGCAGACTTTGCAAGGTTTAGTTTGCTCTAATTTTTTCATCAAAATTCCCCGAATTGTCTGGACTCGGTTGCGGTACTTGTTTGCATTCGAGTGACTCGGTTCAATTGCCAAAGCTTGCTCGAAAGCTGCTAAGCTGGAATCGTACAATTTAATAATTTGGGAGCTGTATTTTGTCCAAGCATCGGCATGGCTTTGATACAGTTCGACTGTACTTAAGTTTAAAATTCCGTATTCTGTCCAAGCGTCGGCTGAAGCTCGATCGAACTTAATATTGGCATTGAGCAAAACTTTTTTGATCGTTGCCAAAAGTTCCCTCGGCTGCCAAGGTTTGCTAACATAAGCCTCGGCGCGATCGCCCTGGAACCTCGCAAATAAAGCTAACTGCTGTCCCTTGCCTGTTAAAAATACCACCGGTATGTTCCGAGTTTCGGGATTAGCTTTAATTAAACGACAAACCCCGTAGCCGTCCAGACGGGGCATTATGACATCTAATAATACTAAATCAGGACAATTTTTCTCAATTTTATCCAGCGCTTCCACACCGTCAGATGCCTGAATTACATTTAATCCGCTGCACCTCAACTGATGTGAAATGCACTCCCGCTGGCTGCGGGAATCTTCCACCACTAAAACTGTACTCATCACTCCCCACCTGGTTTCTGAGGTAAACTTGTTCGCTGCTTCGAGTAACCCTTGCTGAAATCAGTTTACCCGCCTTGGATGAATTTGTTATCACTGGCGACCTAAATTTACTCAAATTGCAACAAATCTTAAAATGGGGAGCGAACGTGATACTTATCAGAAAATGCTGGTTGCTAATACCCGGACAATTGTTGAAAGTTTAAACGGTAAATATTCGGCTTTTAAACCTTAATAACGGCAAATCGTACTGATAGCGGACGAACACCTTGTTGAATTGCAACAGATAATCGGCTAATGTATACATTAAAGTTCTTAAGCACGACAAATGAATCGATTGCTCCTCACTTTACTTGTAAGTCCGACGCTGTTTGGATCTCTGATGTCTTTGAGCGCGATCGCAAATCCCGCTCAAATTGGCGAAACACCAGCTCAATCGGCTGATTCGCCCCAATGCGTGCGATCGCCCCACACTCAGCGCCTGACTTGCGTGCGGCTTTCTGGCAAGTCTGCTGCTGCTAATTCTAAAGTAACAATCAGTTGGCAGCGACCTGCTGACGAACAAGTGGCGATGCTGGATTTTTCGGAAGAAGAAAGCGATGCCGCGGTGGCGCTGTTTGGCTGCGACTGTCAGATGTGTATCAACTCGCTGCGACAGTTGCGCGGTTTGCCACCTCTGGATTTAGCTTCTTGAGGGCGAGCCGACAGCATTGGGAGTCAGGCTCAAAAACCCGGTTTCCGATCGCTGCGCGCTTTGGAATGCCTTTAGCTTTCTCACTTTTAGAGAAATTGTAGTCAATTTGTTGCAGGATTTCTAGAGATTTTGTATCTCTCAAAATCGGGTCTCTACTTTTTAGCTAGAACTTGTTTAAGTTGATCAGTTGCTTGCTAAATTTTTTCGATACTACCTAGGTTGACCAATCCATAATAGTCAAAAACGTAAACTCGATTATTTTTTGTGGCTGTTAGTTGATTCCAAAATGAATCAGATTTAAATTGGTCTAAAATTCCTTCTCCGCGATCGACTACAATGATAACTTCGGGATTAGCCTCTCAAACCTTTTCCGCTGAAAGCGTCACGTCGCCTTGTACGTGGCTATCTCCTTGCAATTGGGCTGCGACATTTTTCACGTTAAACTTACCCAGCAAATCTCCAGCCCAACTGCTTTGATTGGGTGATCAAATCGGTTGTCTGCTTACCAAAACTAAAGTAGCGGGGCTTTGATTTGGGATGTCTGCTAAAAATGTTTGGTAGCGTTTTAACAGAGGTTCAAGATTGGTATTGAGAGATTTAGCTAAAGTTGTTGTTAACTCTTCTAGAGATTTCCAGCTATCAAATTGAGTGAGTAAAGTTTTAATTTTTAGCTGCTGCAATTTTTGCATTGTTTCGTCATGAAACCCCGACGCACCTACCAAATCCGGTTTCAATGCGATGATTTTTTCCAAATTGGGAGGGTGCGTTCGGCAGTGACTGCGGTAATCCCTACGTTCGACAGAAATTCCCGTTTTAGTTTGTCCCAAAAAGTAGACCAGCATCGAAGTTAAAATAGCACCTATCCAAGCCGCCAAAGCCATCCCAGTTTGAAATATTCCCAAAGTCAGCATGGTAATCGCAACTAACCCCGCACCCGCCTAAATCACTAATACAAAAGGAGCGGCTAAACCGTTGCGGAGCAGCCCTTGCAGCCAAGCTGCCGACATTCCTAACGCCGCACTAACTGTCAGCGCTGCCGCCACTCTGTGCAAACGCACTTCCCAGAAAATAGTTGGATTTACAGCATCACCTCGGTGCAGAAATGCTTGCCACAATTGAGCTGAACTCATCGGCACCGCACCAAAAGAAAGTGAAAGGGCGATGGTTAACAGCAAACCCAATCCTAAGAATACAACTGCGTGAAAAACTCGATATTTTAGCCAGATTTTTTTCACAATATATTATACCGCTTTGCTTTTAGATAAATAACCTTTTTGCAGAGTTATTCCTGCGCGATCGCCCAAACTCCTAAGAGACAATCCGGCTAGTTACTTACCATATATTCTCCTGTTTGTGGATAGATCGCGCTCGTTAACTACAGTAACCTATTCAGATTAAGGCTCGATCGGAGATATGGCAGCGATCTGTATAGTTATTTCAAATAAAAATGAGACACTAAGTTGCACAATAAGCGCGAATAATCTCATCAAGAGATGTGGCAGAA
>NZ_JAUBTF010000132.1:0-5315 GCF_036702355.1 Microcoleus sp. D3_18_C4 | reverse complement strand
TCCGTAGGAAGTGATAAGTTTGTTCTGGCTGGTGGCTTGAGTTTTGAGGCTTTGCAAATTAATCCGACGGCGAATGCTACACTGCTACAAGTTGCGGCGACTGGTGAGGTTTTGGCTCAGGTTTTTGGCGCTGATAATTCTATCACTTCTCTGGATTTTCTCACTTTTTCTCCTTAAGACTACAGCGCATTAAATTCGCTGCATTTTTCCTAAAATTATAGCAACTCGGTTTGTTAAATAAACCGAGTTTTTAATTATTACTACCAAAAATATCAAGCCGATGAATTATTGCTGATTCGACTTGCTGACGGCCCTGAAATTGGTTGTTGGTGAGTCATTCATTCTTGACAAAAGCCAGAAAACGAAGTTGATAACTACAAAATTTATAACCGTTTCTTGAGTATAATATAGATTATCTGCATTTTTCCTAAAATTATAGCAACTCGGTTTGTTAAATAAACCGAGTTTTTAATGATTATTACAAAAAATATCAAGCCGATGAATTATTGCTAATTCGACTTGCTGACGGCCCTGAAATTGGTTGTTGGTGAGTCATTCATTCTTGACAAAAGCCAGAAAACGAAGTTGATAACTACAAGATTTATAACCATTTATTTAGTGAAATATAGATTATCTGACATTGGGCTGATTGACAGCCCTAAAATTGGTTTTTGATAAAGAATCAAGTCTGAGTGAAAATCGGAAATCCAAGCTGGATTTACTACAAACAGGAAGGCTTGTCAACTGCACTTAGGTAAAAAAATATCTAATTAAAAGGTGTATTTTCGTAGATTGCGATCATTTTTTTCATCATAAAATAATTTAGCACCACGTCTGAATTGGCTAAAAAACCCCTGATTTACAGGTAAATACAGCTAACTGCTACTTTAGGAAGATGTCGCGCAAAAAAAAATCGAAGTAAATAGAACTTGTTAAGTATGCGAAGTCGATAAATTAGTAATTAGAGATTTCCATTAGCAATTAACAATAATATCTACCACTGAAGATTGACAATTAACAAATCAAGGAGCTATCTAACTCATGAAAAATTTATGGTGCAACTACTCTTCGCCAATTCACAAATTAAGTTGCGATCGTCGCGACACGGCCTGCATAAAAGTTTCTTTGATTGGGACGCCGTTAGTCGGTGATCGGGCGATCAATATTTCCTGTTTAACAAAAGCGAGTCTGGGCGTCAATCCTCAACGTAAAAAACATTTAGTTTGCATCGATCCGAGGGTAGAGAATTATCAGCATCTTGCCAGCGGAGTCAAACCGGGGACAGAGATAATTGTCCTTGATCGAACTCTGGACGGAGTAGAACAAATTACTGAGATTTTAGCTAAACGCAGCTCCATTGCCAGCCTTCAGATAGTTGCTCACGGCAATGAAGCTTCGGTGCAACTGGGGTCAACTTTACTGAAGGATGAAAACTTACCAAAGTACGATCGGCATTTGCAACAGTGGCGCCATGCCTTCACAGAAAAAGCCGATATTTTATTATTAGCGTGTAAGGTTGGGGCTGGAAAATCCGGGATTGCTTTCGTGCAGAAGCTGAGAAAATTAACAGGCGCAAATATAGCGGCTTCCAATAATCTAATTGGTAGTGCAAAATTAGGAGGAAACTGGCAATTAAATGTTACAGCAGGACGAGTAAAAACCGCAATAGCCTTTGAAACAAAAACCCAGGAAACTTACAGCGCTGTCCTCATTAGTTTAGTGGACGAAAGTTTTCAAGACGCACGTCTAATCGGACCTTGGATCTCTGGGGTAACAGGCACGTCAGACGCTCCGGCTTTAACAGCAGGAACCGGAACGGAGAGTTTTCCGGGTTTGAACATAGACCCGGTCGGCAGCGGGGCGTTAAGATTAACTACAAGAACTTTTGACCAATCTACTTTTGTCATCTATAACAGTCAGGTTCCCGTCAATAGTGGTCTTAACATTGTCTTTGATATATTTGCCTACGACGGCACTGCACGTCCGAATTTAGCAGGGCGGACAGGGGACGGCATAAGTTTCTTTTTAATTGACGGTACTGTGACGCCAACAGTAGCTGGAGGCTATGGAGGGTCTCTCGGCTACGCCCAAAATACAGATACAAATCAGTCCGGTTTACGGGGAGGTTATTTAGGAATTGGATTGGATGAATTTGGAAATTTCTCAAGTGAAACTCAAGGGCGTGTAGGCGGAATTGGGGTGACTCGTAGAGCAGATTCGGTAACACTTCGAGGTAGCGAAGTTACGGGATATCGATTTTTAACTTCTACGTTTGTGCCGCAGGGAATAGATAATATTCCCGATACCGTAAATCCTCTGCCTCCAAACGGGCCGATCAACGCCATTACTAGCAATCGCGAAGCAGCCAGAAGAAGAGTTCAAATTATTTTGCAGCCACCCAATTCTGCAACGCCAAACCGTCTCACTGTTAACTTTGATCTCAACAATAATGGTTCGTTTGCAGATCCGGGTGAGACTCTTATCGACATTGCCAATTTAGAAGAGGAGATAGACGAGCCAATACCGGCAACATTCAAATTTGGTTTTGCTGGTTCAACGGGAGACGCAACAAATATTCACGACGTTCGCACTTTGTCTATCCAAACTATAGACGTGCCGCTTACTACAGCAGATGTTGCCTCAACGAAAACAGGCCCGGCCGCAGCGGCACCGGGTAGCCCCATTACTTACACAATTACGACAGTAAATAACGGCCCGAACGACGCCGAAAACGTGGTGATTGAAGATAGATTGCCCGACGGGGCAGTATTTGGTAGTACCAACGGCGACGGCACTTTCAACCCGACAACGAGACTGGTTTCCTGGAGTATTCCGAATTTACCTCTTGGGGCCACCGCCACGCGCACGGTAACTGTTACGGCCCCAACTACACTCGGCCCTATTACAAACAGTGTATTCAGCAGCAGCAGTACGATCGATCCCGTACCCGGTAACAACAGTGGCAGCAGCCCGGATGCGAGAGTCACGACCACTATTACAAACGATAGCGCTGATGTAGTGACGGTCAAAAGCGGGCCCGCTACGGCAGCAGCCGGATCGACTGTTACCTACACAATTACGGCAGCCAACAGTGGGCCGAGTGCGGCAACCAATGTGGTGATCACCGACACCATTGTTCCGGGTTTAACAGGAGTCAGCGTCTCGGAAGGCGGAACTTACAGCCAAACTACAGGTATTGTGACTTGGCCGACGATCACATCCCTAGCCAGCACAGCCAGCACCAACAGAACCGTCCGTTTTCCACTTCCCGCCACCGGCGGCCCCATCGCCAACACTGCTAGCAGCACCTCAACGAGCCCAGACCCCAATCCTGACAACAACAACGGCAGCAGCCCGTCGGCAAGAGTCACCACCACGATCACCGATAGCGCCGATGTAGCTACGATCAAAACCGGGCCCGCTACGGCAGCAGCCGGATCGACTGTTACCTACACAATTACGGCAGCCAACAGTGGGCCGAGTGCGGCAACCAATGTGGTGATCACCGACACCATTGTTCCGGGTTTAACAGGAGTCAGCGTCTCGGAGGGCGGAACTTACAGCCAAACTACAGGTATTGTGACTTGGCCGACGATCACATCCCTAGCCAGCACAGCCAGCACCAACAGAACCGTCCGTTTTCCACTTCCCGCCACCGGCGGCCCCATCGCCAACACTGCTAGCAGCACCTCAACGAGCCCAGACCCCAATCCTGCCAACAACAACGGCAGCAGCCCGTCGGCAAGAGTCACTACCACGATCACCGATAGCGCCGATGTAGCTACGATCAAAACCGGGCCCTCTACTGTAGCCGCAGGCTCGACTGTCACCTACACAATTCTCACCGAAAACAGAGGGCCGAGTACCGCTACCAACATCACCGTTACAGACAGCATCGTTCCCGGTTTAACGGGCGTTACAGCATCCAACGGCGGTATTTACGACCCAGCCACAGGCATTGTCAGCTTTCCGCCCATTGCCAGCTTAGCTGACGGCGTGGCCGTCAGCCGGACTGTCAGATTCCCAGCCCCGGCGACCGGCACTGTCAGCAACACGGCAAGAAGTACCTCAACAACTAATGACCCAAATCCCGACAACAATAACGGCCGCGATCCCGGCGCAACTGTTAGCACCAGCATCGCCTCTGCCCCGACTCCGACTCCGACTCCGACTCCCCCACCCACACCGACTCCGACTCCCGCCAACCTACGGCCGATAGCTAACAATGTCAACCTCGAAATCGCCCCCAGCAGCGCTGTGGCGATCGCAGGACTCGGAGGAAGCGACCCCGACGGCTCGATCGCATCCTTCACCATCAACACCGTCCCACCCGCAAATGAAGGGCTGATATTTCTAGGCAATCCCGATACTGGCGGAACGATTGTCACCGCCGGTCAAATTCTGACACCTGCTGACATTAACCAATTATTTTTCCAATCGACAGGCAACTTTACAAAAGCCAATTTCACCTACAGCGCTACAGACAACCAGGGCGCTACCAGCCGCGCCAGCGCTACTGTATCGGCGCTGCTGCCGGAGCCCAACCAACCGCCAGTAGCTAACAACGTCGACCTCGATATCGCCCCCAGCAGCACTGTCTTGATCGCAGGACTAGGCGGCACAGATCCAGACGGGTCGATCGCATCCTTCACCATCAACACCATCCCACCAGCAAATGAAGGGCTGATATTTTTAGGCGATCCCGATACTGGGGGCAGGATTATCCGCGCCGGTCAAATTCTGAGACCTGCTGACATTAACCAATTATTTTTCCAATCGACAGCCAACTTTACAACAGCAAATTTCACCTACACCGCTACAGACAACCAGGGCGCTACCAGCCCCGCCAGCGCTACTGTCTCTGCCATTCCCCTGAACGAACCAACACCGGCGCCAACACCCACACCACCAACACCGGCGCCAACACCCACACCAACACCAACACCGGCGCCAACACCAGCGCCAACACCACCAACACCAACACCAGCGCCAACACCAACACCACCCGTCCCGGAACCCACACCAACACCACCAATACCAACACCCACACCAACACCACCCGTCCCGGAACCCACACCAACACCACCCGTCCCGGAACCCACACCAACACCACCCGTCCCAGAACCCACACCAAAACCCGTCCCAGAACCCACACCAAAACCCGTCCCAGAACCCACACCAACACCACCAACACCAGCGCCAGAACCAACCCCCATCTTCAACCCAGTACCCGAACCAGATACCAGTTGCGGTTGCGACCCCTTGCCCTTGCTGCCCCCAATCACATTTATCCAACCCCAGCCAGAGCCCATACT
>NZ_JAUBTF010000131.1:0-5359 GCF_036702355.1 Microcoleus sp. D3_18_C4 | reverse complement strand
CTACCGAAACTGGTCTAAACTAACTATGTTATTCTACCACAAATATAGTCTGTCTACTTACGCCGAGCTGTACTAGATTTAAGCTTTGCAGAGACAGAGGAAGATGGATTGACGCTACTGCGAGAACTGAGCGAGCGATCGCCTACTCTTCCTATAATCGTTTTTACCGGACGAGATAGCCTTGCCGATCGCTTGGCAGTATCGCGCTTAGGTGCTAAGCAATTTCTCCACAAACCTGCAACCACTGAGCAAATTTTTCGAGCCATCGCCCGTGTTTTACCCAGTCCCAAAACTTCAGAAGCCAAAGTCTTAATCGTAGATGATGACCCTGTGATGCTGGTTAAATTATCAGCGTTACTGACTCCTTGGGGAATTGAGGTGACAATTCTTAAAGAACCACAGCAATTTTGGGAGGTGTTAATTAGCACTAAGCCCGATTTAGTAGTGCTGGATCTAGAAATGCCGATCGTCAGCGGCTTAGAATTGTGTCAGGTAGTCCGACAGGATATCCAATGGGAAAATTTACCGATTTTGGTGGTGACAGCCCATACCGATCCAGAATCTCTCCAACAAGCCTTTGCAGCGGGAGCTGATGATTTTATTACCAAGCCGGTACTAGGGCCTGAATTAGTCACGCGGGTACTCAGCCGAATCAAGCGCGCTCGTCCTGTATTTCAGCCTGGGAATACTTAAATAGAACTTACGCACGAGGGCTAAAAACCCGGTTTTTGCCTCAATGGAAAAAATGTAATTAATTAAGTAGATTAATGATAGAACCTACTGATGAAGATTATGGGAAATGGCAACAACAGCCACAGCCAATCCTGGCTAAAACAGCACTTTCTCTCTCCGCATCCCTTAAACTAGAAGATATTCTCAACACTACGGTAACTGACCTCAGAAACATTCTGCAATGCGATCGCGTAATTATCTTCCAATTTGCTCCCGACTGGAGCGGAAAGGTGGTGGTAGAGTCAGTTGGTTCAGAATGGAGATCAATCTTATCCACTCAGATACAGGAGCCTTGCTTTGCTGAAAGCTATATCGAACCCTTCAAACAAGGCTTATTAACCTCTAAATCTGATACTTATACTGCCGAAATTGATACTTATCACCGGGAATTCCTGCCAAATTTTCACGTTACAGCTAGCCTGGTTATTCCTATCCTTAAGGGAGAAGAACTTTGGGGATTATTGATTGCCCATCAGTGTACAGAACCTCGTGAATGGCAACCATCAGAAATTGAACTCATGCGACAGCTAGCAACTCAAGCTGGAATTGCCATTCAGCAAGCTAATTTATTTGAGCAAGTACAAACGGAACTGAGGGAGCGCCAACAAGCAGAAATTGCCTTACAACAACTCAATACTGAACTCGAACAACGAGTCAGAGAACGGACAGCCGAACTCACTGAAGTCAACCATAGCTTGCAACAATATATCAATCAAGTTGAAGACCTATATAATAGTGCTCCCTGTGGCTATCATTCCCTAGATGCAGCAGGAACAATAATTATGATTAATGATACGGAACTGAAGTGGTTAGGCTATACCCGCGATGAAATCGTAAACAAAAAAAAATTTGTTGATTTAATGACACTTGAAAGTAAAAATATTTTTTATCACAACTTTCCAGTATTTAAACAACAAGGGTACATCAATAATTTAGAGTTTCAGATGTTGAATAAAAACGGAAAACTCATTTGGCTCAACCTAAATGCTACAGCAATTTATGATGAAGCAGGTAACTTCATGATGAGTCGTTCTAGCGTATTTGATATCACCGAGCGCAAACGTACTGAAGAAGCCTTCCGCCAATATGAACGCATCGTCTTCAATACAACAGATGGGATTGTGTTGATGGATCGCAACTATATTTATCAAATAGTCAATCCAGCTTATTTAACTTGGTGCAACAAATCTGAAAGCGAAGTTATCGGAAAGTCTGTTAGGAATATCCTGGATGCAGACGTGTTCGATAATATGATAAAACCTCGGTTAGACAGATGTTTGGCAGGAGAAAAAATTCAGCATGAAAACTGGTTTGATTCTCCCAATTTAGTCCGGCAATTTTTGAGCGTTACTTATATTCCTTTACGTGATGCAGGCGAAAATATTGTAGGGGTAATCGTTAGTCTGCGCGATCTGACTAAACTTAAACAAGCCGAACAAATGCTGGAACTTCAGGCTGTCATTACCCGCAACATGGCCGAAGGCATTTGTTTAGTAAGAACAGATAATGCAGTTATTGTCTATGCCAACCCTAAATTTGAGCAGATGTTTGGCTATGACTTTGGCGAACTCAACGGTCAGCACGTTTCAATTCTCAACTATGGCAGCGCATCGGCGAGTCCTGAAGATGTAAATCAAGCCATTCGGTCTGCCGTTTTACAAAGGGGTGAATTTAGCTATGAAGTTCATAATGTCAAGAAAGATGGGACTCCATTTTGGTGTAGTGCGACTTGCTGTGTATTCAAGCATTCAGACTATGGCGATGTTCTGGTGGCAGTTCATCAAGATATCACAGTAGCGAAGCACCTCGAAGAAGTTCGACAAGAGGCGGAAGCAGCCTTACTACAGAAATCCCGAAAGGAACATTTGCTATGGAGGATTACTCAAGGGATTCGCCAATCTTTGGATCTGAATGCCGTTCTAAATACTGCTGTTACTGAAATCAGGCAGACATTACACACCGATCGCACTGCCATTTACCGCTTTAATCCTGATTGGAGTGGTGATTTTGTCGTGGAGTCAGTTGGTGAGGATTGGGTAAAACTGATAGGAAGCGATCTCCAAAAAAATTGTGCAGATACCTATCTGCAAGAAACTCACGGCGGTCGATTCCGCAATCATGAAAATTTTGTTATTAATAATATTTACAGCGCTGAACTTCAACCCTGTCATATCGAGCTAGTGGAACAATTCCAAGCAAAAAGTTATGCAGTTTTCCCGATATTTTTGAGAGAAAATCTCTGGGGTTTGTTAGCTATATACCAAAATACGGCACCTCGTCAATGGGAATCCTGGGAAATAGAATTACTTGAACAGATTGCCAGCCAATTGTCGATCGCCATTCAGCAATCCAAACTCTACCAACAACTTCACCTAGAACTGCAAGAACGTAAGCAAGCCGAAGCCACGATCCGAGAAGCCGAACGACGCTGGCGATCGCTCTTGGATAACGTGCAGTTGATTGTTGTCGGACTTAATATAGAGGGAAATGTCAATTACGTTAATCCTTATTTCTTAAAAATTACGGGATATACTAACCCGGAAGTTATTGGAAAAAACTGGTTTGAAAACTTCTTACCCGCTTCTCTTCAAGAATCAGTTAAATTTGTTTTTTCGGAAGTTTTAGCCCATAATTTTCATCCCTATTATCAAAATTTTATTGTGACCAAATCGGGTGAGGAACGGTTCATTGCGTGGAACAATACCATGCTGAAAGATTCAGAGGGAAACATCATTGGAACTATCAGCATTGGGGAAGATATTACCGAACGACAAAGGCTCGAACACATTAAAGATGAGTTCATTGGGATTGTCAGCCATGAACTTCGCACTCCTTTGACAGGAATTCAAATGTCATTGGGACTAATAAAAAGTGGGGTTTATGATAAAAAGCCCGAAAAATCTAGACGCATGATTGAAATTGCCCTCCTCGATACCAATCGTTTAGTGAACCTGGTTAATGATATTTTAGATTTGGAGCGCCTAGACTCCGGGCGGGCAATTGTGGAGAAAACTGTTTGCAAAGCTGCAGATTTGATGCAGCAAGCAGTAGATTGCATTCAGGCGATCGCTACTCAACAGCAGATATCATTAATCGTTACCCCCACGGATGCCGAAGTCTGGGCAACAAGAGATGCGATCGTCCAAACCTTAACAAATTTGCTCAGTAATGCAATTAAATTCTCACCTGCCGATACCACAATTCATCTGAGTGCCGAAAACCAGACAGACTTTGTGCTGTTCCAAGTTAGCGATCGCGGACGAGGCATTCCTGCCGATAAACTAGAACTCATTTTTGGTCGATTTCAGCAAGTCGATGCTTCTGACTCCCGTGAAAAAGGAGGCACCGGTTTAGGTTTAGCAATTTGTCGTAGTATTGTTGAGCAGCATGGCGGCAAAATCTGGGCCGAAAGTATCTTAGGTGAAGGCAGCACATTGTGCTTCACCCTACCCTTACCCATCATTGAATAATGCTCAGATTAATCTGTAGCATCCATCCCAAATCCAAATTCTCCAATTCAAAATCCCATGACAGACAGACAAATTCTAGTTGTTGACGATGAAGAACACCTTCGGGAACTTGTGCAAGCCTGCTTAGAAGATTTAGGCGGATGGAAAACAGTGGGGGCAGGATCGGGAGAGGAATGTTTACAAATAGTGCAAATACAACAACCTAACGCCATTTTGCTGGATGTATCTATGCCGGGAATGGATGGGTTTGCCGTGTACGAGATCCTCCAGTCCGATCCGATTACCCGATCGATTCCAGTGATTCTGCTGACAGCGAAAGTTTTGCCCAGCGATCGGGCTAAATTTGCCCAGATGGCGGTAGCTGGGGTAATTTCCAAACCGATCCAACCCATCACCCTGACGGAAGAAGTAGCAGAGATTTTGGGATGGGATGATTGACTTTCACCATTTTTGTGAACTTTTGTAACAATAACGGAATCTTTACCAATTCCTTACCGTTGTTATTTAGTCTCCTGTTATGCAGCTAAAAGTTCTTTGCATTAGGAGGAGACTCAATGAATGCTTTTCAGGCTTTGAATGATATAAATCAGGATCTCGCAGGTTCATTTTCCCGTTTTCCCACTGGTTGTCAGCAATCCACACTTTGGATTGCTCATACAGAGGAAACACCGATCGCAGGTATTAAAATTCAAGAAAAGAAGCTGACACTGATCCTTAAAGTTCACATTCCTGACATTCATATTGTCAAATTGAATCTCCACATAACTCCAGAAACTGTTTTAATCCAAGGTCAACCTACTGAAGCTGCAGGAGTAGGAGGTTATTTCCTTCCTAGTGGATTTCAAAGTCTCATCCCCTTGCCCCACCGCGTACATCCTGAAATCTATGGGACTGAAATACACTCGGATGGTTTAACCATTCAGCTTGCTAAAGAGTTGAGAATTCCGCCATCCAAAGTTCGGATTCAAGTCTCAAATACACATCTTTGAGCGATTGCTTAAAGATCAGTATTTGAGACCCGATGGGCAACCCAAAAATTGATTTATAATCAACAAAAAAAATGAACACTTTGCAACTACCTAATTAGGGTTTGCTGAATAATTGATCGCAGACCACTAGCAGGAGCGATCGATATATTCAAGGTGAGTTAAATATAA
>NZ_JAUBTF010000130.1:0-5442 GCF_036702355.1 Microcoleus sp. D3_18_C4 | reverse complement strand
AATTAATAATTAAATGGGGTCGCAAAATTAAAAATAAGGGTAATGCTTGTATCACAGTTTAAATGTGCAACAGCTTACTGCTGCACCAGTATAATTTGTTGATATTTAAACTACTGCAAATAGCTTCTGTATTTCTACTTCCGCTGCCTCTGGCTCGCCATCAAATCTCCTATTCTTAACATTTATCAAGATTTATATCCTCATAAAAATCAAGTTCGCCCTTGTCTTGAAGAAGTTTCATCGGAACGACACACCATATCCATGCAGCCGGACTCGATCGAACTTGCGTTAAACTAAGTCAGGTAAATGACTTTCTATACAGATGACTATTTTTACTCTACGATCGATCAAAAAAGACTTCGGCATCAAGGAACTCTTGACAGATGCCAGTTTCAGCCTCGATGAAGGCGATAAAGTCGGACTCATCGGCACCAACGGTTCCGGCAAATCAACCCTGCTGAAAATGATTGCCGGTTTGGAGTCGATCGACTCTGGCGATCGCTGGGTCAATCCAGGGTCTACAATTGTTTATCTCCCCCAACAGCCGGATTTGGACGAAAGTCACACTGTCTTAGAGCAAGTATTTGCCGACAGTGGCGAACAAATGGCTTTAGTGCGCGAATACGAGGAAATTTCCGATCAATTGTCCCACGGCAAAGGCGATACAGACAAGTTGATGGCGCGTCTGTCTGCGGTGTCTGAACGCATTGATGAGGTGGATGCGTGGGACTTGGAAACCAAGGCGAAATTGATTTTGACCAAGTTGGGGATTGAGGATTTTGATGCGAAAATTGCCGACTTGTCCGGCGGCTACCGCAAGCGAATTGCCTTAGCAACGGCGCTATTGTCCGAGCCCGATGTGTTGCTGATGGATGAACCGACAAACCACTTGGATGCCCTGTCTGTGGAGTGGTTGCAGAACTATTTGAACGGCTATCGCGGTGCTTTGTTGCTGATTACCCACGATCGCTATTTTCTCGATCGCGTTACCAATCGCATCCTGGAGATCGATCGCGGCGACCTTTACAATTATGCTGGCAATTACGCTTATTACTTGGAGAAAAAAGCCTTAGCTGAAGAATCCGCCGCCAGCAGTGTTCGCAAACACGCGGGTGTATTGCGGCGCGAATTGGAATGGCTCAAACGCGGGCCGAAAGCGCGCAGTACCAAGCAAAAAGCTCGGATCGATCGCATTAAAGATATGCGAGCCCAGGAGTTCAAAACAGCCAACGGCAAAGTCGAAATTGCCACAGCCGGCCGCCGGATTGGTAAGAAGGTGATTGAGTTACTGAATATCTGTAAAGCTTACGGCGATCGCACTTTAATTAAAGATTTTACCTACAATTTCACACCCGAAGACCGGATAGGAATTATTGGCTGCAACGGTGCGGGAAAATCGACGCTGATGGATATCATCACCGGACGCATTCAGCCGGATTCGGGTACAGTCGAAATTGGCACAACCATTCATATCGGTTATTTTGACCAGCATTCAGAGGATTTGACGCCGAACGAAGACCAACGAGTTATTGAATACTTGAAAAGTGTAGCCGAGTTGGTGCAAACGGCGGACGGGGAAATCATTACCGCTTCTCAAATGTTGGAAAAGTTTCTGTTTCCGCCGAACCAACAGTATGCACCCATTAACAAACTTTCTGGCGGGGAGAAGCGCCGATTATTTCTGTTGAAAGTGCTGATGAGTGCGCCCAACGTGCTGATTTTGGACGAACCGACAAACGACCTGGACGTGCAGACTTTGGCGGTTTTGGAGGATTATCTCGAAGATTTTAACGGCTGCGTGATTGTGGTGTCCCACGATCGCTATTTTCTCGATCGCACGATCGACATGGTTTTCGCCTTGGAACCGGGCGGCAATTTGCGTTTATATCCCGGCAATTATTCGGTGTATTTAGACTACAAAAAAGCGGAAGAAGCCAAGGAAATCAAAGGACAAAAAGAAAAAGAAAAACTTACACGCACCGCTGAATCTAACAATTTAAAAACCCCAAACTCCCCTCAAAAATCTACCAAAATTTCCTTTAATGAGAAGCGGGAATACGAACAATTAGAAAGTCAAATCCCGCAGATGGAAGCTGAGAAACAAGAGATTGAAAAGAGGTTGTCTAACAATGCTCCCAGCGGGTTTGCCGAGGTGAAGAAGTTATCGGATCGTTTGGCTCAGTTGACGCAGCAGATCGATCGGGCGACTGAGCGCTGGTTGGAATTGGCCGAACGGGTGGGTTAATTTTTTGCGTTGTCCGAGTGTTGTGTTTAGCTCCTGTTAATAATGACAGGAGCTATAGGAATTATGAGGGAAAAAATCCCATGCTGAAACGAATATTATTTACCAATTACAATATTTTTTATATTACGAATAGTATTGTAAAACTTTATAAAGAAAATATTAGGAATAATGCTTATTTAGCCGACAATTTGGCAACCTTTGACAATTTATTACCTAAGTGTGATGAAGGTAGGGTAGTATTAAAGTTATAAAATCGGTTGCTTGTTACTACTGTAAAGCAAACTGACCAACAAACTTAAGACCGATAAAAGTCTGAAATCATTGTCAAAGCTGCAAGGCGATCGGAAACAGCGACAAAAAACCCGTTTTTTTTGCGATCGCCCCAAGTAAAGCTGTGTGTCAAAAACTGCGAAGGCCCGGAGGGTGGGGTTGACAAAAGCAGTAGAATATGCAGTAAAAGTCAGGGTAAGCAAATAAGACTGGCAGCAGAAAACAGGGGCGAAAAGTCCCAAAACAGGTAAAACAAAAGTCGATCGGGCAAAGTAAGTTGGCCGAGGACTAAAAATATGGTGATGAGTGAGATACAATTGACCTGTTCTGAGCCAAGAATTGTCAACATCACAAGTATCCTGTAGAAGTCTGATAGTTGAGAATCTCAGGGTTGTCGAGGAGCGGGAGCAAACAGAAAACTATGCCTCAAAAAGTAATCGCCAAACAGATGTCTTTGGAATCAGGGTCAGATCCGATCGCCGTGGTTGCGACAGTCGAAACAGTGCCAGCCGAAGCAGTGGCAGTAGAGTCCTACGCCGATCAGTTGATGGACGAACTGTTTGAAGGAGTCGATCGAGCATTCGACGGCAGCGGCGGACTGCCATCCGAGCCCGTGCAGCCAGAATTCGTGGCGCTCAAGTCGATCTCGGTACCTCAAATAGTTTTGTCGCAGTTGGCCCCCCCCCAGCCGCAGCGGGACGAAAAAGACGTAGAAGCGATCGCCCGCCAAGTCGCCCTAGAAACAGCCAAAAAACAGCAGTCCAAACAATCATTCGACAGAATGCTACTGGGAGCAGCATTTGGGTCGCTGCTGCTAGTCATGGGGTTATGGCTCGCAAGCAGGTCGGGACTCGTGCGCTTGCCCGCCGCCCCCGCACCAGAGGCACCCGCAGCAAGTGGCAAAACAGCACCAGATACCCCGTTTGTGGAATACGTGCAGCGCTCGCTAGAAGCGATCGAACAAAAAAAAGCACCCCAAGCTAACCCCCAACTTGCAGGAGTTCCCGCAGCCCCCACCCCAGGGACGCTGCCGAGCATTCCCATTTCCGGCGCGCCGCCGGCAACTGCAGGTCTTTCGACCGCAGTCAACCGCATTGCTAATGCCCTCGAACAAGCTGCCTCACAGCCGGGAGCACCAGCACCCCAAGTTGTAGTCATCCCTCCCCCCGCTCAGGTGACAGTGGCTCCGGCTGCTCCGGTAGCTGCGGCTCCCGCTGCTCCTCAAACCAGCGCAGTTTCCCCCTCACCTGCTGCTCCAGCCTCCGGTCGTGCGATCGCCGCTGCGGGAAATCGAGATCCCCTCGCCGCTTCCCCTTCCCCCTCGGAGTCTCCCCAGCCAAAGATTTTGGCTCGCGAAACCGAACCGGCACCAGCGCCTGCAGCCCAGCAATCCGCGCCCGCGCCGGAGCAATCCGCACCGGCCGTCAGCAGCGCCCCAACTTCCGCGCACACGCTGGTTGGGATTTTGGAGTTGGGCGATCGATCGGCTGCTTTGTTTGAAGTAGACGGCGTAGCCCGCAGAATTTATGTGGGCGAAAGCATCGGCGCTAGCGGTTGGACGCTGGCAGAAATCAAAAATCAAGAAGCTGTGATTCGCAAGGGAGGAGATGTGCGATCGGTTTTTGTCGGCCAAAAGTTCTAATCAGTCATCAATTATGAGTCATTAGTCATTAGTTATGAGTTAGATCATCGGTAATCGGTAATGGGCAGCGATCGGGCTGTATATCACGAGCAGTGAAAACAGTTATAATATAGGAACCGCCAAGACGTTCTTAATTGCTGAAACCATTGCTATTATTGCTTCTTGATTCTATCCGTTAAATCGCTTCCCCAATTCGTTACCGAACTTTCTTCTGCTATAACTAACAACTCAGGATCAATAATCGATCGCCAGTGACTAAGAACCAATGACTAATAACTAATGACAATGACTAATGACAATGACTAATGACTGAGGAATTATAAAAAATGGGCTTATTTGATGATTTCAGCCGCTTTCTAGAAACCAGATTAGAAGAATTTTTGCGTAGCAATCCCCATCTGGAATTGCAGGCAATAGAAGAACAACTGAAGGAACAAGAAGAAGACACTCTGCGGCTGATTCTCGATATCCAAAAACAAGAGAAAAAACTGCAAGCCGAAATTCTCTCCGCCGCCCAAGAAATTCAGCGCTGGAACGATCGCATCAACAAAGCTAAAGCTGCTCAAAGGCTCGATTTAGCTCAAGCAGCCCAAGAGCGGCAAGCAGCTTTGCTGCGTCAGGGAAATCAGCGCTGGGGTCAAATGCAAGGCTGCAAAGAACGGATTGAAAAAGCAAAAGAACTGTACCGCCAAATTCAAGTACGGCGAAAAGAAGTTCGAGCAAAAGCCGCAGAAGCTGCAACTCGAACTACCACCACGAAAACAGAGCCAAATTGGGATACAAAGGGTTGGAATCAGAGTTCAAATTATAATAGTTTTAATGCGGCCGATCCTTTAGAAGAAAAGTTTCAACGCTGGGAAGCAGACGAAGAACTCGATCGAATGAAGCGGAATATAGGCCGATAGTTACGAAAGCCTCCCCATCCTGTAGGGACGGGTTCACCCGGAACTCTGATTCCTAATGCAAATATTCGTCAACCCCCCATAGGGTGCGGTATGGCGATCGCTCAATCCGACTTGATATAATTACCATCCTAAAATTATAGGGACAATTAATCATATCAAATCCGTTAGCATCGGAATAGTAAATTAGAGTTCACTGTTGACGGTTCACGGCGTCAACCGTCAACCGTCAACAGTCAACATCATGTATGAGTCTAACCGGAAATGATATCAATCATCCCTACAATATTCTCACCTAATTAATTGGCGTTATATCAGGTTCGGGTAATTACTTATAATGTGAATTCGGCCGCTCGAACTTGAATTCGGGCGCTCGAACTTGA
>NZ_JAUBTF010000129.1:0-5587 GCF_036702355.1 Microcoleus sp. D3_18_C4 | reverse complement strand
CTCTTTCTCTTGTCAAAGCATTTCAAGGGCTGCCTACCGGATGCACCCCGTTCGCACGGGATTAGAGTTCCACCAATCTGAATTTTACCGCTTGTTTAGCCGCAACTGACACCACTTCGTTAAAATTTCGGCGTCAGCTTGTCCGATCGGAATCATTTCCCCTACAACAAAAACCACTGCGGCCAAGCTGCCACTCGAAATTTTTGTCAGTTGCTCAACCATAAAAGTCAAAGCACCTTAAACTTTTGCTTTCGGATAGATTTTAGTTGAGCCTTTAAACTTTCATTTTCAGAACGCAACAGATTATTCTGAAAAGCCAAACGCCCAGCGCAATGGTGCAAATAGCTAAATTGCATAGCTTTCTGACAATCAAAGTCTTGGGACTCTTCATCCTCAAAAGAATGAATTTTTCGAGGAAAGGATTCTTGACCATCCAAATATCGGGCAATTTCCAAAAGTTGGTCTGCCAAAGAAAATGGTACTCGGATAGATTTAATTTCCCCACTAGACCACATAGAAGGACGACCAGCTCCTAATCGCTTTCCACCACGCCCATCAGGCTTAACTGATTTAATCATAAAATCAAACAAATTATTGATAAGTTAAATATATCAAAAATAGCTGTATCTATCTAGGGATATACTTTCTACTATCAATATTTATTTATTTTCTTTTAGTTATACCGGGTATTACTCACCCCGGTTGGCCTGCGGCGCCCTAAATCTTCACCGGCGCGGCCGGGGGGGCGGGCCATAACCCGGCTCCCCCCCCGGCCCACGTTCTCAAACTGCTGCTTTTAATTGTCTAGTTCTGTGTCTAGCAAACTGTCTAGTGTATTGTCTAGCTCAGTGTCTACACTGTCTACACCAACAATTTCCTTAACCAGTTCACGCCACAACATCCTAACAGCTTTAGCCGCCAAACGCGATCGCACAAGTTTAATTGGTTGCCCCTGATTTTTACATTCGAGGAAATAAACAGACAATTTCTGTCCGATCGCGTTGCTCAAACGAGTGTTGTTTGGCTCAATCCTGGTAAAAATCCACTGCCACAAAGCAGTGCGACAAACATCGCTACCTGATTTGTAACATTTTTTCTGTTCATCACCAGACCAAGCGCGAGTAGGAGCACAGCCCAAAGTTTTCATAAAGCGTCGCTCACTGTACCGCTTCTTAGTAGGTTTTTTGGAATTGCGACCCCTAGTGATAACAACTTCAGGCTCGCCATTATCCCCAAAAAAACCCTCAATTGGATAAATTTGGGTAAGAATCAACGCCTGGACGCGCAAGCCAAAACCAAACTGAGCAAAAACTTTGCGGTAGGGCAAAAAACGAACATCGGATTGAATCAAGCCAAAAAGCTCAAGCTCAATTTTCCGCTCCTGGAGCTGAAGGTCGCAGAGCATTTTGGCGGCAAATCGAGTTTCCTCAATCAAGCCAGAACCAACAGTCGCGTCATAAAGGCGATCGTACTTTGCAGAAGTCCGCTGCTGGGAAATCCAGCCCCACAACAAAGGTGGCACATCTCCAGCCATTCCAAGAACAGAGCGAACGTTCATCACCTCTGGAAACTGCCAAGCTAAGTCCTGGCGCAACCGATTAATGATGGGTGACTGTACGCGATTGTAATGGGCGAGCCGAAAACAAAGCTCGCGAACACGGACAATCGTGCTGTCCCGTACTTGCAAAAATCGCCGGGGCAAGTGATGAAAATCGAAATAGTAGCAAGCTAAGGCAAGAGCATCAGCTTCATCGTCTTTGTCAGGAAGGTCAAGGGTGCTGCGGTAAGCTGGGAGCTTATTATTTGAAACTAAACAAACTTTGATACCAGCCTTTGCAAGCTGAGTTCCCCAAAGACGCTGGTAGTTGATGCCCGTGGGTTCCATCAAAGCGACATCAGGTTTAAGCTCGAGCAACTGCTTAATTCCACTAGCATCAGCCTTGATTTTTAAAAACTCGACCGAATAGTAGGAATTGCGGGGAGAATCTGGCCGCTCTGTAAGAAGGCAAGCGACTACTGATGATTTACAAATGTCAAGTCCCAGGACTCTAAGCTGAAGCTTATCACTTGTGTCAAGCGATTGAGTGTTAGCAAGCAGTGCTTCCCATGTAGCAATTGTAGTCAGCTTTCCATACTGACGAGCTTGCTGAGTTGTTAATCCACGGTCGGCAGCTAATTCTTTGAGGCAAGCAAGCTGACTTTTAGAAGAAGGTTTAGTCATACTTAACGCTCAACCCTCATCAATTCAAGAGCTTGCTCTAAATTACTGCGAACAGAGGAAAGTGAAGCAGGTACATATTCATAATAAGCATCAAGCAACAGAGAAGCTTGAAAGCACTGGTCACCATCCAAAAATGACGGCTCCGTCAAAAAAGTATTCAGCGAATCCAAAAAAACTTCGCGATGACGAGCATAGTTGAGTTCGTCTAAACTACTGAGAAGTAAAGAAAAAACTGTCCGAAACATTTTTCGGTCAACAAGAATTTTGTCGCCATCTGGCGATTGACCTGGAATTGGTGGCATAATTATTTTGCTCCAAACGTTCTAGTACAACGGCTTGGGGAAGTCGTGGCTTGTTCGGTGTTAGTCGCACCGGGCAGTCACGCAACAATCTTCCTTACCCATTACGATCGCAGCTTCAATCGCAGTTGTCAATGTTTAAATGCAAATTTTTGTGTTTTAAGTCTTGCAAAAGTCGCAGGAGTCTTTCTGTGTCTGCCAGCGTAGTTTTTGACTTTTTATTTTGAGCTTTGAACTGGTTGTAAAGTTCAGCGGCCTCTGGGAAAGTTTCAACGCCAGGAGCCGATTGTTTATCCGCCTGAAGTTCTGAAAGTTGCGAATTTTTAAAAACTATTTCATTTTGAAGTTCAGACATTTGTTGCTCAAGTTCGTTCCGATCGCGCTTCAACGCATCATATTTATCTTCCAACTCATCATAGTTAGAGGTAAGCATATTTAATTGAAAATGGACATCTGCCAAAGCTTCCTCTGGAGTGAAGCCGAAGATAGCAGCATGAGCCAGGGCTTCCTCTGGAGTAGTGAGAGCATGAGCGACAGTCTCTGTAAGTTCAATCGTGTCTGGAAATTTAGCTGCTAGTTTTTCGTCTAGCATTTTGTCTACCAGTGCTTCTATGTCTGGAATTGAGGTGTGAGCGAGTGGTTGAGGTGTAGAGTTAGGAGCAGGGTTAATGGCTGACTCTAATGTTTTAATTACCCAGGCGTTAACGCTTAAACCCTCAGTGGTTGCTACTTCTTTGATAGCTTTCAGCAAATCACGGCGACCATCCAATCTCAAGTTAAGCTGTACTCTGTCAGTCATGTCTAGTACCTTGTCTAATTGTTTACTAGACATATACTAGCACTGTGTCTAGCACTGTGTCTAGTGGTTAACAATATTTAGTTTTGTATTGTGCCAGTCAGAAGAAAGTGTCACAGCTAAATTGGCACACAAAGCACCCCCAATTGGCACAGAGCAATTGGCTAGAACTTCCCTGATTTAAGTAAACTCGGAAGCGAGGAAGCGAGGAAGCTTCTTATTGTTGAGCTATGATCATTTTTGATTTTCCTTGTCCTGGTTTTTTAGAAGAGTTTTCTTTCTTGATAGAATCTTCTCCCAGAAGCTTTGATAAGGAAACCTTATTCTCTAAATCCCCCGGCGAGATTTTAGAAATCAATAATTTTTCCTTATGTATCCCAGCTCCCCCGGTGCGAGATTTACTTATTGCCAAACGCCGACGCCGAACCGACACCAACCGATGATTTAGTAGATAAATGTTGGGGTGTGGCTTGTACCAGTCTCCCTTCAAGAAAATCAAACCATCCTCACGGCAGAAGTTAGCCGGCATTTTTTGCAAATGTGACAATTGTTCAAGCAACTGCTTTTTAGAAATTGGCGGCAAATCTTCCCGAAACTTGTGAACTGGGGAAGCGACCAACCTATAACTATTTGAAAGATGACGGCTGATAGTGCCAGGAGATAACCCGCGCAGTTGTGCGATCGTCTCCTGACTACCGCCGTAGAACCTAAAATCCGACTTGCAAAAAATAAACCGCTCACTTCTTTTTTCCAGTACCCGCGCCAGTTTTTCGCAGGGGTGCAAAGCAGAAGCGGCCATTATTTGCGTCGGAGTGTACAGGCCGGAAGGTTCCCCCGGCTTTATTTGCTCGATTTCTTCCCGCCGTTGCAGGTGGAAAGACAATCGCTGCAAATTTTGTGTTTCCACCTCTGTAGCGATGAGATGGATATTTTTTAAAGAGTCAATATTTATGGAAGCGACGGGGCCCAGTTTATCAATGCCCGAAAGTGCGATCGCTTTTTCCAAACTCGAATAACAAACTGTAATCCAAGCCCCGCGCTGCTTGTAGTAACGAATCAAGCCGGAAGTTTTAGCCGCAGAAAGTAATTTCCTGAGATGCCCAGGGCTACGCTTAAGAATTAAACTTGCAGCTTGTAGGGAAAATTTACCAATGCCGCAGCCCTTTGACTTACCGGAATGTTCCCATCGAGAAATATCAAACCGCCGAGCGAGGAGCCACAAACTCATCTGGCGGCCAAAGTAGGGAAACAGTCGCACGGGAAATCGGACTAAATCAAGTTCGTCAAGCCCCGCGAATTCACTATGCCAGCCTTCACATAAGTTAATAAGCCATTCAGGAGCCAGAGCCGGAGGAGTTTGAAGCGGACTGTTTAACCATTGATAAGGTAAACCTGTAGACGGGTGTATACTAGGCGGGATAACGCTTTGACTCCCTAGCCACCGAAACTCTAAAAACTCTTCAGTTCCATCCTCACCCAGAATACCAGTAGCAATTCTAAGGTTACGCAGCCGACCCCAATCTTTCTCATCCACAGAAAATAAACACTGTTTACGCCCAGGGCGACCGCTACTCCAGCTAGTGGTTTGATAAAAAATATTAAGATTATTTTCGCCAGCGAGTTTAGATAATAGTTGCAGCGCAGAATCGCCGTCAAAATCTACTGCAAGCAACCCAGCCCCAAGTTTTAAGCCAATGCCTGAAGCCTTACCAGTTTGGAGTTCAGCAAGGATTCCCAGGCGATGGAAAGATTTATCAACCCATCGCTTATGATAAGGTCGCTTACCAAATACAGGTACTAGCGGCCAAATGCAAGGAATTTCACTTGAAACTTGGTAACTCAAAGAGTTACTATTCATAAAGATACTTTTAGACCTTGGGTGTCAATCCAAGGACTGAATTCCAAAAGCCGCTGTTGTAGGTTCCAATTACGTGCAGCGGTTTTTTGGGTTTACTTAGACTTCTAGAAAATACAAAGCACAAGTGGAACCGCTTTTAAGCCGTCAAAAAAAATATTGACTATGACGTTAAAAGCCAGTCTTCCTCGTGCAAATGAGAGTCCAGCTTAAATGTTGGTGGGTCGTATGCACTCACAGCGCTTATCACAGGGCTGCCTGTCTATCGGGTATTAACCCGCTCCTCCTAGCAACCTACTTTGGGAGATTCCCGGATTCATGCCGAACTGGTACAAATCACGCCTACTCTTTCTCTTGTCAAAGCATTTCAAGGGCTGCCTACCGGATGCACCCCGTTCGCACGGGATTAGAGTTCC
>NZ_JAUBTF010000128.1:0-5696 GCF_036702355.1 Microcoleus sp. D3_18_C4 | reverse complement strand
CTGACTACTTTTTCTTTGAAGCATCTTCTCAAATCCCCTTGACAACTGCCATCCAAGCTTAACTTGTTACGAATGCTAAGAGAGTGTGAGCCGATCGTGAAATTAGCCAAAAGTTGCGAGTAGAATGGTGCAAGAGCCGATCGCTCGATCGTAGTGCACAGCGAAATATGACCCCACCGCCGCCACCCCGCAAACCTCAAACCGTCTTGGGTGCGATTACCCAAGCAGTCCAGACTATTGCCAAGGTTAATTTTAACCAGCTAGCGCTGAAACCTAATGCCAAAGTACCCGAATTGTGGGTACAGGATGCCGGTGCAGCTAAAGCTGAGGTTTATCCGCTGTTGGGCGATCGATATTTGTTAGGTCGATCGTCCAAATCTTCAGATATAGTAGTTCGCAATCCCGTTGTCAGTCACGTACACTTATCCCTGTCGCGCGATACTCGGCGGCGGACTCCTTTTGTCATCAAAGATGAAGACTCCACAAACGGCATTTACAATGGCAAAAGGCGAGTTAAAAGTATGTCCCTGCGTCACGGAGACGTGTTCACTTTAGGGCCGCCGGAACTAGCCGCCGCTGTCAGGATTCAGTACGTATATCCGCCGCCTTGGTATTTGCAACTTGTGCGTTACAGCTTTTACAGCGTCAGTGGAATCACCGCTTTGATTGCCGTGTTGGTAGGCATGGAATCGACAAAGTTTCAAGTGCGGCCTCTGCCAAGAAGTATCAATGGCCCCGTGATTGTTTACGCGCGCGATGGGCAAACTCCCCTGCGTCCTCCTCAGAATAACGCTCACTTAGAATTAAAGCAATTACAGGATTTTTCGCCTTATTTATCCAAGGCGGTACTTGCTTCGGAAGACAGTCGCTACAATTGGCATTTGGGAGTAGATCCGATCGGAGTTTTGCGCGCGCTTTTGACCAATGTTCGCGGGGGAGGAATTCGCGAAGGCGGCAGCACTGTGACGCAGCAGTTAGCGAGGAGTTTGTTTCGAGATTATGTGGGAACTCAAGATTCTGCAGGACGCAAGTTGCGGGAAGCTGTAGTGGCGTTGAAACTGGAGAATTATTACAGCAAAGATGAGCTGTTGCTGACTTATTTAAATCGGGTGTTTTTGGGGATTGACCTTTACGGTTTTGAGGATGCGGCTCGGTTTTATTTTGGGAAGTCGGCGAGGGATTTAACTTTGTCAGAGGCGGCAACTTTGGCAGGGATTTTGCCTGCTCCCAACAGTTTTAATCCGATTCAAAATTATCAGTTGGCGGTGCAGTATCGCGATCGAGTGATCGAACGGATGCGCGCACTGGGGACGATTTCTCAGGAAGAAGCCGATCGCGCAAGGCGATCGCGAATTGAGATCAATCCCAAAGCACGCCAATATCTTCAAAGTACGATCGCTCCTTATTTCTATAGTTATGTATTTGACGAATTGGAGTTTTTGCTGGGGGAGCAATTAGCCAGAGAAGGCAATTTCATTGTAGAAACAGGTTTGAATCCGGGCCTGCAAAAAGTGGCTGAAGCTTCCCTCAGAAATGCTGTAGAAAATGCCGGATCAAGTGCTGGCTTTTCTCAAGGAGCCGTGGTAACTCTCAATAGTACAACCGGGGAAGTCTTAGCTTTAGTTGGGGGCGTAGATTACTTGAAAAGTCAGTTTAATCGGGCTACACAAGCTTTGAGACAGCCCGGTTCTACATTTAAGATTTTCACCTATGCAGCCGCCCTGGAACGGGGAATCTCACCCGATAAAACTTATTCTTGCGCTCCCCTTTCCTGGGGAGGACAAAGTTATAGTGGTTGCGAAAGAACCAGCGGTAATACTGATATGTATCGCGGCTTGGCATTGTCGGAAAATGCAATTGCTTTGCGAATAGCACAACAAGATGTCGGTTTAGACAATGTAGTGCAAATGGCTAGGCGTTTGGGGATTACTTCTGAACTGCGTTCTAATCCTGGTTTAGTATTAGGTGAAAGTGAAGTTAATGTGTTGCAATTAACGGGTGCTTTCGGGGTTTTGGCCAATCGGGGTTTGGGAAATCGTCCCCACGTAATCAAGCGAATTATTGACAGCAGCGATTGCAAAGATCGAAATGATTTTAACAGTTGCCGGGTGATTTATGAGTATCAAAAAGATGGCATTGCCAATCGGCAGTTAGTTTCTGAAGCAGTAGCGGATACGATGACAGATATGCTGCAAGGTGTGGTGCGGGGAGGTACGGGTAGCAGTGCTGCTTTGGGCTTGGGAGAAGCTGGAAAAACAGGCACGACTAATGATAATAGAGATTTGTGGTTTGTCGGTTATATTCCGAGTCAGCAACTGGTGACAGGAGTTTGGTTGGGAAATGATGATAATTCTCCGACTGCCGGAGGTAGTGCAAATGCCGCTCAGTTGTGGGGGGAGTATATGCGGCAGGTGGCGCGTTGAATGAGAAGAAGATGCGGCGGTTGAAACCGCGTCTATACGAAGAAGAGACGGCGGTTGAAACCGCGTCTACACAGACAAAACCCGCCTCCGCGGGTTGAAGACAAAGACGGTTAAAATTAATTTATTTTCTTCAGTCCGCGGAGGCGGACATCGTTTGTTTAGGTGCGGTTTCAACCGCCGTCTGATATGGCCGACAGCCAGACAATATCGAGTGCAAATTGACAACATTTCCGATTACCGCGATCGCAGGTGCTGCAAATCCGATCGCCTCAACTTGCTCTACAATTGTACCCAAAGTCCCGATCAATTCTTCTTGTTCCGGCCGCGTTCCCCAACGCACTAACGCTATGGGCGTTTCTGCACTCAATTCGGCTGCTGTTAACTGGCCGATAATGTAAGGCAAATTGTGGATTCCCATGTATACTACAATGGTTTCCGAGCCACGGGCGATCGCCTGCCAATTTACCTCCGGTCGATATTTTCCCGCTGATTCGTGACCGGTGACAAAGGTGACAGAGGAACTGTACGATCGATGTGTTAAAGGAATTCCCGCATAAGCAGGGGCCGCAATCCCAGAAGTTACGCCGGGGACGACTTCTACTGACACTCCAGCTTTTACCAACTCTTCCATTTCTTCGCCACCGCGGCCGAAGATAAACGGATCGCCGCCTTTGAGACGAACTACGATCGCATTATCTCCAGCTTTTTCTATCATTAACTGAGTGGTTTCGTCCTGCATTAACGAGTGACGCCCTTTGCGTTTTCCGGCATCAATTCGTTCTGCTTGGGGGTTGATTGCTGCCAAAATTTGAGGGCTGACTAAAGCGTCATAAATCACCACATCCGCACACTCTAACAAAGCTTTTCCCTTCAAGGTCATCAAACCCGGATCTCCGGGCCCCGCACCTACTAAATACACTTTTCCTAAAGACATTTTTCTTGCTTCCTTTACCTCTTCTGTGCCTCTGGGGTTCATTTTTGAATTAAATTCCCAATTAAGTCTGCTAATTGTACACTTGCGCCTAGAGGATTTGCGAGATGAAGTTCCGCCGCAGGAAATTGCTGCTTTAGCTGTGCGACATTTTTGGCGATCGCATCTGTAATTCCTCCATTAAATAAGAAGTATGGCACAATTCCTATTTGCTGCTGTCCACCACGAACCAAACTCTCAATTTGCTCTTCCAAACTCGGCTTTACTGACCAATACGCTGTCAGCGCACCGAGTTTGCTAGCGATTTCCTCAACAATCGAGTTACCTCCGGGGCGACGGCTGCCGTGAGATAATAAAATCCATTTTGGCAATAGCAGATTGGGGAGAAAAGTCACCTCTTCCATCTGACTTTTCACCAATTTTGTTAAGCCTGCTTCCTGGGAACCTAAATGCGGGCACAATGCAATTTTTAGCTTGTCACCAAAAGTTTTTTGGGCAATTTCCACCTCTGCCGGTATGTCTTCGGCGACGTGAACTCCCGGCAATAAAAATACAGGGAGTATTTGCAATTCTGTCAGTCCCAGCGACAGGGTACGTTCGCCAAAACTGCAAATTTGTTCGTGCAGCGGTGCGGGCCCGAGTTCTAAGGTGGCGGTTGCTACTGCGGGGAACGAGTCAGCCAAATTTTGAGACAGCAGTTGACCTAGGTTTTCCAAAGCTTGTTGGGGTCTGGGGTCGCGGCTGCCGTGAGAAACTAATAAATAGGTCGATCGCAATTTCAATATAGATAGGATGTTAAGGTTCGATCGGAATTTCAAATAATTATAACACCGTAGGGCGCGTGACTTAAAAATTACTCAACACAAAAGTTCGATATCCTAGGGTGCGCGGCTTAAAAATTACTCAACACTGGGCTTAAAGTTTCTAAGCCGCACACCTTACAAAAGAAGGTGCGCGGCTTAAAAATTACTTAACACTGAGCTTAAATCTTCACTCGCCACCCAGGTTACACAACTATCAAATTAAGCTTTGGGAGCGGGATCGGCAATGTATTGGAAAGTAGGTTCCGAGTTCCACGGCCCGCGTTCATCCTTGCCATTTGTGGACAGGTTAAAGTAGAGATCCACAGTGGAATCTGGCGGAATATTGCCGAACATCGGATCGGTGAGTTTGCCCAGCGCTTCCAGAGCTTTCATGAACATTTGAGTGTGAGAAATTTCGCGAGTCAGCAGAAACTGCAACGTCTTTTTCGTTCCCATATCCGGTGCTAGTTTAATCAACTCTTCGTAGGTTTGGCGGGCTCCTGCTTCCGCACCGATATTAGCACGCAAATCGCGCACCACATCGCCGCCTTCGTTGACATAAGCTGCCGTCCAAGCTTGACCTTGGCTGTCCAACAAGTGTGGGCCTACGCCACGCACCGCAAACAAAGTGCTTTTGTAAGCTTCTGTTTGGTCAACGTTTTTGGTGTGCATTTCTATGAGTTGGCCCACCATTTCTAAGTGGCTGAATTCTTCTATTGCAATATCTTGGAGCATATCCTTAATCCCTGCATCTTCACAGTGAAAGGACTGCACCCAGTATTGCAGAGCTGCTGTCAGTTCTCCGGTTGCTCCGCCAAACTGTTCTAGCAGCAATTGGGCAAAACGGGGGTTGGGTTGGTCTACAGTCACCGCAGCCATTAATTGCTTTTTGTGAAAAAACATGGATCGATACCTCTCTTTAATTCTATTGTTACAGTCTGAGGATTGCAGACCTGTAGCTGTGTTCACCTTCACAATCCATTGTGCGACAAGCGATCACACTGAACCTCGGTCGCTAGTTACATCTAATGAGACAAATTTCTCTGCTTTCAGGTAGAGTTTAAATATGAAATTTTACTTAGTGAGTCGGTAGACCAAATTACAATTTAGGAGCAGGATTATTGTCGCACTCGGTTAATTTTGCAGACAGAGCATCGAGATGCCGCAGCCACTGAATGCCACCAACCCAACTGCGAGAGGGGAGGTGTCCGAGTGGTGCTTGCTGACTAAATTTAATCTGCCCTAAAGTAGTAGCAGAATTGTAGGTTTGCCAGTTGACCCGATCGCAAAATCTGATATAGTCTCCCTTAACGCTTTCGTAAATCTGCTTTTGGACGCTGAAGCCAAACCGACCTTGACTGTAGTGCAGCCAAAGGCGATCGAGTGTTTGCAAATCTTGGCAGGGGAGCTGGTAAATTTGGCTTATTTCTAGCTGAGTTCCCGGTTCCTGGGAAATAGATTGATACCAATTTAATATGAAGCTGCATAGAATAGAGCTTCAAGAATAAAATTGTAAGATGACAACGAACTGATTTGCTC
>NZ_JAUBTF010000127.1:0-5873 GCF_036702355.1 Microcoleus sp. D3_18_C4 | reverse complement strand
TTTTAAACTACGACTCATAAACGCACCATAAAAGCTATCTCTCTATTATATGCAACTTCACATAAAATTGGTATTAGATTCAAATACCTCATTATACATAATTTATGATTTACAAACCATTTGCGATCGCTATATGCTTGGAACGGGTCGCTCTCCAAACAGATGAACGTCCTCAAAGCGTAGAGTTCATCTAAGTTGAGTCCATCCAATTTGTTGATTAGAGATTCCAGGGAGTATTTTTTGGGTGTTGTGTACGGAGTAATCGCTTGTTCCCCCAGTTGCCACCAACTCATTACGTTGGCTTGTTCGGTAGGACATAAAATCTCCTCCTGGCGGACGCACACGTAAATCGGTTGTCTGTCTTCTTGTATCAAATTATCTTGGTCATTTAGCAGGCGACCGGTGACGCTTTGGGAACGAACGTTGGTCACTTCCATGCGTCCCCTGGTGGTGGTGACGCGGGGATTGGGTATTTCTACAAAGCTTGGCTGGGCGGCTTGCGACGGCGGCCCGAAATCTGCGAACATAGAGGAAATCTCCATTGTGAGTGCCATACCCCGCCCCAGAAGATTGCGAGTCAGAGGGGGCGGGGTTTGGTTTTGGGTTTTTGACGCTAACAAAGCTTAGTGAAGCAACCACATCGGGAGTACAGATAACTGTTTTATGCTTCGGTTTGGTTTGTAGGCGTTCGTGAGTATATGATACTTTATACGGGATATTTAATGCAAACATCCCGTATGCACCTATTAACCCATTAAGCAAAAAACTGGCTTTAACGGGTAGTCTGGGATATATAAAGTAATTGCATTAGATATCCCAGTGACCGAGCGAAAAACTACAGAACCAGTACCAACCTTGAAAGTCACATTTCCTTCTCGAACGCTTCGAGAGCGCTTCAAGGCTATTTGTGCGTTGAACGGAAAAAACATGAATGAAGTGCTTATCGATTTGGTCAAACAGTACATAGAACAGAATCAGCGGAACGATCGCCCTGAAAGTGAAAGCGACACAAGCGGCTGAGCCTGTTTGTCTAAAAGTTCAGAACATCTCAGATTTTTGCTGTCAAAAGCTTTCAAAACTCGACAGGAGTGTAAGTTATACGTCTCGAATTTCTGAGCGATCGCAAACACTCACAATCTCGTCGAAAGTACACTCCGACAATCGGTTTGGGTGCGACCCTCAAAAGCTTCCGATACACCAAAAGCTTTATAAAACTAAGGTTTTAGGCACGAGCACAGCGGTGTGCGGGGTTTCAAACTTTTTGAGTTTACAGGCGCTCAAACGCTTACTAGGAGAAGCTGGAGGCGTTTCAAAATACATCCATTTTAAGGAGTGACTGCAATGATTGGATGGCCATTTAGCAAAAATGGAGATGACGACTCGGAGCAGGAAAACAGGCATTGGGCCTCATCTGAAGAGGATTGCAAGGAAATGGAAAAAAAGTATGGGTGGGAACTCAAAAGAGTCGAACAAAACGGCGACGATTCAGACCTCGGAGTCGATTGCGTGTTTAAGGGCAAGCAGACCAGCTTCTGGGATATGTGGGGCGACCATCAAGACGATCCGGATCTGGATGAGGCATAACTATGAAAGCACTTGATGTGATGACACAAACTGAAGAACTCGAACTTTACGACCCGCTGGCAAGCAAGTCTACTCTTAGCCTCTACCTGGTCAAAGAGCAAGAAAAATGGATTCCTATCGAAAGCAAAGAACTTGTTATTGGGAAACAGTTGACTCGACTGTTACAGCTTTCTCACGATTCGCGTCCTCTACTGAAGCGCAAGGTCAAGCTGGGAGAACGACTCACTTACCACGTTAAAAAAGAGGGTAGCCCTTGGAAAGCTTACCTTGTCACTCCCTCGGACTGGGTAGTGGTCAGAGTATTTCGGTACGAAGCCGACCTATCAGAGGTTGAAGGGGATATGCCAGAATTTCGGGACGTACAGATTGCTTACTGCGAGCGCCAGCCTTTGACACCAGAGGAAGCTGAAGCAATGACTTATGAGATTGTTAGCCAGGTTTCTGTGGATTCATGCGGCGGCGATAAGGAAGCTTATCAACAATTTCTTGCCAGTCAACAGTCTAAGCAATACGTCCGCGTATAGAATTTGAAAAGGCTGTTGCCAACAAGCGATCGCCCGCATCGATTAGACCAGACCAAACCAGACCAAAAAAAAGAGTCCGCAGTCTTTAGAAGAGACGGCAGACAAACAAAAATAAAAAAAGTTTAAATACATCATAGTCTAAATCTGCCATAACTGCCACATTTGCACCAAATGCCAATCAACGGTAGTTAAAGCAGAGCCGTCTCTTCTACTAAGCGCGGGTTTTTTTACAAAAACCAGCACGCAGCGCTATGAGTAGCGAAAGAGGCATCTATGAATATTGCAGATCAATTTTTATCCACTACCGCTTACCTTTGCCCCAAACACAAGACCCACATTGAGAGCCGAGGACTGCTGAACAAGTGGAGTTACGCCAACTGCCGAACCGTCTCTGCTGACGAGGCATCAGTTTACTTGGGCTATACCGCGAAGTCTGGCGGCATCTTCTTTATCGGTGCAGGCACACAATTTCAGTTCAGGCCAGACAAGCCGTGGAAGTCAAGAGAAGATAAAAAGGCACCCAAATACCGCACCCCGTTAGGGGAATACGACGCTTTTCTCCCCAAGCATCCAACCGATAAAGACTATTGGAATATTGAAAAGCTTGCAGAACACTGCTACCACATTAACGGTCAGCCCTACATCTTACTAACAGAAGGAATCTGGAAGGCAATCGCAGGATGCAGTCACGGTTTACCTACAATCGCATTGATGGGCATCAGCATGGGGCTGACCGCCAAGAAAAACGACTTGCAAGGTCAACGCTTTCTCGTTGCCATACTCGAACACTACGCTCGTGCCGGTTTTGGGTTCATCATTGCCTTTGATGCAGATGCAGCCACCAATCCCAGCATCATTTGGGAACAGCGCAAACTCGGCCGCCAGTTGCTTAAGTTTGGCGTTCCCGTCCGCAGCGTTACTGCACAATGGGAACCAGGCACTGAGGGAGAAACCAAAGGTATGGATGATTTTATCCAGAAAAGAGAGATAGAGGAATTCAGACAGATTCTGGCAAGATCAGTCAGCTTTGA
The DNA here is from genome assembly GCF_036702355.1 of Microcoleus sp. D3_18_C4. NCBI lineage: Bacteria > Bacillati > Cyanobacteriota > Cyanophyceae > Oscillatoriales > Microcoleaceae > Microcoleus > Microcoleus sp. D3_18_C4. Next base: position 2,734 of record NZ_JAUBTF010000127.1, on the reverse strand, counting down.
GGAATGGGAGAGCAATCTTGACAGTGGAGACGGCTCAGAAGGTAAGAGTAAAAAACAACCACCCCCCCCACAAGTATTAGGAGCCGAACTTGCTGAGGATTTACGCGCGAGGCTTTGTTACTCTGATGAACACAAATCTTGGATGAAGTACGAGCTTCGGCATAAAGGAGTATGGGCGGCGGTGAACGACGATTATGTCCTCAGCGTTATAGATACCATGTGCCAGGCGCGAGGGTTGCAACCCAACAACGCCTACTGTGCCAACGTTCTAGGGTCGCTCAAAAGGAAATTATTCGAGCTCGATTGGTTAGAGCGACCATCAAACGAACTATTACCCTTTGAAGATGGGGTACTGGAAGTCGAAAACAACCAATGGCAAGAACACGCTCCTGGATTCCGGCTAACCTGGTCACTGCCCCGCAGCTACAAAGGAAGCGCTGTTAATACTGGATGGTCAAAAATCGAGACTTGGTTAGATCAGGCTACCGACTGCAGTCAGAACAAAAAAGACATCCTTTTAGCTTTTATCGCTGCCAGCTTGCGCGGTATGTCCAATTTGCACAAATTCCTAATGCTGACGGGCCCCGGCGGAACCGGAAAAGGTCTTTACACCCGACTAACCACAATGGTGGTTGGAGAGCGAAATACTTGGATCGGAAACTTAGAAGATTTAACCAAAGCAGATAAAGTCGCGGATCTGCAGACAAAGCGGCTAGCGGTTTTTGATGACCAAGAGAAATACACTGGCAACCTCTCAAACTTTAGATCGCTCACCGGCGGGGGTAAAATCAGCGGTCGCCAGTTATACAAGTCGGCTGTTGACTTCCGTTTTTCTGGTCTTGCGCTAATTACTTCAAATCAGCCGTGTTTCCCTGCTAGTGGACTTTCCTGGTTGAAGCGCCGAATAATTCAAGAAGGATTTGAGTACACACCTGTTAAGCGGAACCGCCACCTCGAACGAGAATTAGAGCCGGAGCTAAGCGCATTTACCCACTATCTGCTATCAATCCCTGTCACCGAAATCGAGCGCATTTTGGCTCAAGAAGGAACCGGGATTAATGGCACTTTTTGGACAGACAGGGTACGAGTTGACCCGATGGCGTCATGGGTCAACGATTGCATTGTTCATGATGCCGAAGCTAAAACTGCCATTGGGGCTGATAAAGATGAATGGAAAGATGTTGATTATGTCGCGGCTAAGTCTAGCTTGTTCGGCTCCTACAACAATTACTGTCGCCGAGCTGGGTACAGCGCCAAAGGTAAAAACAATTTCTCAGCAGATTTAGTGGAGCTCTGCCGAGAAGTCCTCGAATGGAAAGATGTCGCAAAGGAGCGGTCGGCCGCTGGCACAGTAATCAAAGGATTGCGCCTGCGGATGGATACCGACTCCTGTATTGCGACCGTGGAAGATTTGTTAACTCAACGCAAAAATGTAGACCTAGGTCTACACGATGCTGACCTAAATGCTGACCTGAAACCTTTACCCCATAAGGCTTATGTAGACCATGTAGACCTAAACTCTAAACTTTTAGAAATTGAAGCTAATACTAAATCAACTCCCAACAAAATTGATGTTGATTCTAAGAAAGTTTCCCCCTCTCAGGTCTACACGGTCAACACAAACCATACAGAGCAAAGCATTGAACTTCTGGACGGTCAACATTCGGGTCAACATTCGGGTCAACATTCGGATGACGCTGAATCTGTCACCCCTATAAATGGAGAATGGGTACAACCCGATCCCATTGCGTCGGCGCAGCCAGAACAGATACCTGAGCCGATCGCCTTGTTAGTCGAAAAAGTAAAGACCGCGCAAACTTGGGTTGAGGTCGAGGCTGTGTGGGACGCTAACGTAGAACTCAAAACTCAAATCAAAGCCCAGCTCCCGCCCGCAGAACTCAAAAGAGTTGGAAAGTTATACAAAAAAGCTGAATTAGGGCAAAGTCCGATCGCCCCTATTGAGTCAGAACAACCACCAGCCCCGATAGCCCGCTCGGAACCACCCCCGATCGCCCCTGCCTCAGAACAGCAGCCTGTACCAGAAGCGATCGCTCCTGCTGAGTTGGAACAAACACCAGGGGCGATCGCGCCGTCAGCGCCACCCCCGATCGCCCCTGGCTTAGAACAGCAGCCTGTGCCGGAACCGGCCCCTGGCTTGGAAACCGCGCTCATACAAGAAGCAGGGGAACCGGAACCCGCCCAAATCACAATGCCGGAGCCTGAAACCATCACTCCAGAGGATGCCGAAAAAATGCGAGATATTGCGCGGATTTGGTGGGATAGACTTTACCCTGATGACCTCACAAAACTAGAGCAGTGGCAAAGCTTGATAAGCCAGATGTTCGCTTGGAAAGCACCGGGGACTAAATACAGCCGAGATGCGATCAAGCTCTGGCTTGAGAGTGAGGATGCGGTTGTGCGCGATCGCCTTGATGAGTTGTGGCGGATGAAGCACGGGGAGGGTTTAACAGAGTTCCTAGATTGCGGTTTTTAGGCGGACTATTCGCACCCCTGGCCTTCATTCCAAAATACTTGAGTTACTCCCATGAAAACATTTCTAGAGTTCCATCAGACTTATCTGTTCGCGACTCGCCCCTTAATTGAAGCCGCTACCAAAAAATTAGCTAATTTTTGTGTGTCCTAAAGTCAGGCAAGTGCCATTCGTAACAAGTTAAGCTTGGATGGCAGTTGTCAAGGGGATTTGAGAAGATGCTTCAAAGAAAAAGTAGTCAGA
>NZ_JAUBTF010000126.1:0-6581 GCF_036702355.1 Microcoleus sp. D3_18_C4 | reverse complement strand
ATGCACGCTAACTTGCTCTCCTTTTGTGGACACCATACCTAATTTACCACGGTTTGAGCCTTAACTGAACCGTATTGCACTTTAGTGGACTTTTGCTTTGAGGCAGGGAATTCATTCCCTGCCGGAATTAACGTCACAACTGAAGAAGACTGTATAAAAAAGTGTGATATCAGTCCACTTTAGTGGACTTTTGCTTTGAGGCAGGGAATTCATTCCCTGCCGGAATTAACGTCACAACCCCTGCCGGAATTAACGTCACAGCCCGTAACTATTTCCTCTGTTCCCTTCTTTGCAAATCCCGCAATTGCTTCTCTACCTTTTCCGCCATTGGCAAATCTCCCAAACTTGTATATCCATCTTTTGCCATTCGCAAATATTTCATAGCTTCCAGATTATTTCTCATCGCTGAATGAACTTGTCCCAATCCGTATCGAGCGGCTGTCAACTCCTCAATATCGTCAGGTTTCGCCGTATTAATCGCCTGGGAATAGTAGACTTCAGCCTGGGGAACCAGTTGTAGCTTTTCCAGATACAGATCGCCCAACGTGCGATAAATTGGCGGTGTTTCCCCGCCTGTTTCTTGTAAGTTTTCTAAAATTTCTCTTGCTTCGGCAATCAAGTTTGTGTTAAGATAAATGGTAGTAATTGCTAATTTTTTAGCGTTTTCGTTAGGTACTTGTTTGTCGATCGCCCCTACCGCATCCTTAACAACCTGAACCTGCTTCTCATCCAGCAACTCAAACTCTGTATCTCTTTCTCCCACAGCACTTTCTGAAGAAACGCCCGTATTCGCCTCGACCATCAATCGGTACCTAACACCCGGTTTCAGCGCCGGTTCTCCCGGATAGACAGCCTCAGTACCGTTAACAGTCATTTCCCAGTTTAATTTCGCTCCATTTTCCCGGAGACTCAACTTATAGCTAGTCGCACCAGCAACCGGATTCCACCGCAAAATTGGCTTGCTGTCGAGCAATTTCGTGCGCCGCGGACTGATAATATAAGGAATTGGCGCGCTATTCCAGGTAATTTTACCGTCGCCGCGATCGGGACATTTAATCAAGTCGGCGCTGCAATCAGCTTTCGACTTTTCCTTGGCTAACAAACAGCTATTCAATTGATTTTCACCCGGTGCGATCGACTTAATTCCCAAATCAGCACATTGGATCGTCAGTTGGGCGTTTTGTGCAGTTCGCAATTTGTCTCCCGGATAAATCGGCGTACCGCTGGTAGGGCGAACAATTCGGCCGTTTTGGCGCTCGATCGCAACTTCCCCGCTACTATGGATAATCAGTCCGTTGGATATTCTGTTACTGGCTGCTAGTGCGGTAGTTGCGATCGAGCTTAATGCTATAAAAGTTGCAATCCTGATTTTCACTTGATATTTCCTTTTATTCGTAAATATTGTTTGGCACTTTGGATACATTGCTCTTGTTCGGGTACGCTAGATTTAGAATATTTAATCGTTTTTTTCCAGTGTTCTAAGGCTTCATGTGGCTTACCTTGAGTTTCCAGAACCCGTGCTAAAAAACAGTGAGCTTCAGGGCTATTGTCTGTCAATCCAATTGCTGTTTGGAAATCTATTTCTGCATCATGATATTGCTGTTCTTTAAAGCGTATCCAGCCGCGATTCTTGATACAAGCCGCTTTTACTCCGTCGTATTTAGCGTTTTCTAAACAAAGGTTGATCGCCTTTAAAGCGGGTTGATGTTTATCCTTGCGGATGAATAATTTAGATATTTGAGCAGAAGCATCAGGAAGTCCTCGCAATACAGCATTTTGCATTGCCTCTAACGCACCTTGATCGTCATTCAATTCGTCGCATAACATAGCTAAATTATAGTATGCTTGTGCATAATTCAGGTGAATTAAGCTTGCTAAATTGTAGAATAATTTAGCAATTAAAGGTTTATTTTGACGGTGGTTTTCCATGCCAATTTGATTCGCAACTGGGGCAAGTATCGGGCCCATTAACATATAACTGCTAGCGGTAGTAGCTAAACCGATTCCCAGGCGCTGCATCAAATTAGAAATAAAAATAGAGATATCGTTGTTTGGGCGATCGCCCTCAGTATCACCCAAAAGAGATCCCACAGCAACAAGCGGGCGATTCCCTACGGGATAGCTGCGCTTCACGCGCTTTAATTGCAGTAAAGTCAACCCGTCAAAAGTTGGCTGCTGACAGAGCACAGGTATGGCACTCGCACCGGGAAACTCAGATTCCCACTTCTGTAAATAATCCTTAGCTTTCCGTACTGCTAAAAACAAAGGATATTCTTTGCTTAAATATCCGAATAAAGACTTAACAAAATCGTGAGCAATTTTATCTGGTATCGGCGCACGCATCACAATCATTGCCGGTAAAGGCAAGCCTCCCGCAACTAAATCTGCTGCCAATTGGAGGCTAGAACAAGAGTTTAAAATTAGCAACTCCAATCCTTGAAAAATTGATTTTTCCAACCCCTCTTTTAAATAGTCTATTGTGACAGTATTATCGCAATCTGCTTGATTAATATGCAGCCATCCCTTGACAGCATTGCTATTGCTATGTCCGCCGTAATATAAAATCTGCCAATTTTTTTCATCTTCTAACAACTTCTCGCGTAGCTTTTCCGGTGTTGGCTGGTGAATAAATTGTAAATCGCAGCGATCGCCAAAAGACCTTTGAAGACTTTTCTGATCTTGTCGCAGATCGAGTCCGTCACTATTACCGGATACACATAAAATTCTACCTCGCGAAGGCAGAGGCATTCCTCCTGTAGTTGCCTTTTTGAGAGCTGTTCTATACTGTGACGGACTTTTGATTATCTCACAATTTTTGTAATCTTCGCGAAATTTCCACGCATCCCAAGGCAGATGCCAATTTTCCGAATCTTTGATTTCGAGAAATACTTCAAAGCACTGAGTTCTGCCACCAACTGCATCGACTACACTTCTAAAATTTTCCTCAATTCCCGCATAAAATTCCTCACTACTCAGCCACAGCCTCATAGATTCATTCAAATATTGATAGATTAATTGAGGATTATCTTCAGAAATATTGGTTGTCCCTGTAGTCTTAACTTTAATTCTAGAAAGGATGTTGCTAGATTGTCCCGCACGACAAATAAGTTGCCATCTTTTTTGCAGATCATCAACTTCCGGGGCTGGTGGCAAACTTCCTTTAAATTTATGAACTGTTGTTTGGTTTTCTTGAAACTCCCCTGTGATGTCAGGAAAACTCTTGTGTAGATCCCCAATCCCTAAACCCAAGATAAATCTTAAGCTCATAAATTAGACGCGAATAGAGTTAATCGAGATATCATACCACAAAATTTTCTGTGACGCTGAAATCATCTAAAGCTACTCGAATACTAAAGCTCTCGTCTCGATCTACTTCAATATCCTTCAGCAAAATGTACCTCTCCTGAATCCTTGATTGTGACTCGGTTAGATTTTTACCGATGTCGGATATTAAGGAAAGTTTAATATTCTGGGGCAGGTAACGTTCTCCGATCGCCGGATGCAGTTGAACGTGAACTCTGACAGTGCGATCGCTCTCTTCAGCAATCGCCACCAACAAAGCAACAGTTGTCCTTCCCAGCCGCATTCCCAAGTCAATCAACTTAGCCCGCGTGACATCGGCTTCAGGAAACCTATTGATGCTACTTTGACTGCCCTGTAACGCAGATTCTTCTCTCGATTTTCCACCTCCTCGTAATGCAAAACTGGGGGTTTTGTCAGGGAAAATTAGGTTTTTAAACTTTTGTTTAGCTTCCTCCAATTGCTGCAAAAATATTTCTGCAACATTTGGCAACCAATTACCTAAATTAGATTTAACCGGATTTTCAATCTCAACAGGAGAAGTTTTTGCCTGCGGGTTAAATACAGCTTCAAAAGGCTGCCAATCAGCCGTAAATACATTCATAAACCACTGACTGAGGTTAATTTTAGATTCCAACAAATGTTCTAGATGCCCTAAGAAATTATCCAGGGAATGCAATTCGCTCAATACTAATTCCCCCGCCTCCGCAGTTGGAGAAAAACCAAGCAATCTCGCTTCCTTTTCCTCCTCATCAATTTCTACAGCAATATAGCCAATGCGTTCTGCCCTTGCTTCCACAGGCACTGGGCAAATCTCAGGCGGATGTGCCGATGAATTCTGGTTGCCATTTTCTGGATTTTGATGCCGATTGTTAATTGGACGGCATTCGATTTTTCCCAATCCTTTAACATACAAATCTCCCGCATCTGCAAACAGGCGAATTACGGGATTCCAGCTATCGCATTGAGTCAAGTCAGTTTCAATATCGATGATTTTTAGATAATCGCGAACTGCCAGCACTGCCAAAGTATTGAGATAAACTTGCTCGTGCCTTTGCGGGTGGCGCTGTTGGGTGGCAAAATGCTGAGCAAGTTGCAGTGCCTTCTGAGTAATTGGCATCGGCAAAGATTCGATTTCCCCAAGATTGCTATGGTTCATTGTTCTGGTACACTCCTGGTATATTTAAAGTTTGATATCCTTGGTCTTCGCAAAATTTTTGCAGCAGATAACGGCAGTCATTATTGAACAATTGATATAAAGTAGAATGCGCGCAGCCAAACTCTTTTGCGAGTTCTTGAAGACTTTGACCGTACAAACATTTGCGCTGCAATAAAACTTGACAATTTATCTGGGGTTTTCCTCTAACGTGTATGCTTTTTAACTCGTTATTTGGATCGGTTTCTATCCATGCGAGAACTTCGTCCACATAGAAAGTTACATCAGGATCGGCGGCGAGATAGTCAATGGGATTGATAGTTTCTTCGTCTTGTTTTCCTTCTGAGGAGGCTATTCGACGGCGGTTTGGTGTGTCACTTTCTTTTATTGGGGCCTGACGACAATCTAACAGCCGCATTTGGAGATAGCGATTTAACCAAGTCGTAATCAGGCTTTCTTCCGGATCGTAAGGTCGTTTTGCTGTGGTAGCTTCACATAAATTTCGATTGAGATAGATCCATGTTTCTTGCAATGCCTCTTCATAGTAAGGTGTTTTTTGTTTCCAGAGTTTGCCGGATTTGAGAATCTCTCGAATTAGTTGATTCAAGAAATGACCTCGCCTGATACTGCCGGGGGGATGCTGGCAAGCTTTGGTGACGAGTTCGAGGATTTGCTGGTGGGCGGGAGCTCGATCGAACTTTTCCGATTTTACTGAGCACCCAACAGCATCGGATTCGTCGGATAAGTGGTCTTCTCCCTCGGAGGGGTTGGATTTATCAGTCATAGTTAAGTGCGGCCGCAACTTTGTTCCTACATTTACTTATCAGGTTGAGTAAGAAAATTTTTTGCGAACTGCCAAAGTTTTTTTGAGCGGATGGTTGAAAATCTTGCTGTGTGGTGGATTTGGCTGTTTGAGTGTAGGTTGAGTTTTGTAAACAGGACTGGTGCTCGTAAACTCGGTTTATAGACACGCTGTGGGATCGATCGCCCTTAAATCCCGAAAACACCCGTTGTTCCGTACTTTCACTCAGTGTTTGCAAAACTTTATCAAAAAATTTGAGAGTTTTGCATAAAACTACCGAGCTCACCCTGATAAGTAAATGGAAGCGAAAGTCAGGCTTTAGGGTCGATCGTTGGCGCTAACAACGAAAACCAGATCGATCGCGCAATCCGGCTATGTCGCAATCCCGAACTCCGGCAAGGGTTGAAACCCCTGCCTCATAGCGAAAGTCGTGTGAAGACGACTGAAGAATTTATCAGTCCTCTTTGAGAGGACTTGTGCTATGAGGCAGGGAATTCATTCCCTGCCGGAATGTGGGGAAAGCGCGTTATTCGATCGCCCTTAAATCCCGAAAACACTTGTCATTCCGTACTTTCACCAGTGTTTGCAAAACTTTATCAAAAAAAACTTGAGAGTTTTGCATAAAACCACTGAGCTCACCCTGATAGATATACAGAAGGGAAATTACGAAGTTCGATCGCACTTGTTGAGATTTATTCAAAAGTGCGATCGCGCGTAACTTCCCGATCGCAATCCGAACCAAATTCCCAACGAATATTGGACAGGGCTTCTGCCGATGTTGGTTTAATCTATTTCCACGGTTGCATTTATTGAGTTGATTTGAACCGGTAATTGCGACGACAGATTTGAAGTGCGATCGCATTTCGCGAGACTTCAGTTTGGGTAAATGACGGATCTACGACAGCTAGAAAGTGCAGAAGTGCGATCGGGCTTGTCGATAGAATCGCTTTGTCAATTTTCAGAACACATTGTATCTACCACGCGAGGATAAAAATCATGGCTACTCCTAAAGAATTTGATTTCGATAAAGTCTACGATAAACTCATTGAACAAGGTGGAAAAATTAAACTTATTTACCTTAATGGTATTCGCACTACTTCTGCAAAGTTTCAGCAAGACTTAGAGGGATTTGATAAGTTATGGAAACTTTCTGGAAACCTTTTAGTCCCTAATAGTTCAGTTCCCCGAGGTGCTATCGATTTAGATATAAAATATCGCAACACTACAGATAGCACAGGAAATGATTTGGGAGCATGTCACTTTTGCGATAAGTATTTATACTTGTGCAGTTTTTCGAGGTCTACCAATTAAGCCATTTAAGTA
>NZ_JAUBTF010000125.1:0-6890 GCF_036702355.1 Microcoleus sp. D3_18_C4 | reverse complement strand
AGTTATTAATACATTACTTGAAATTTCACGATATTCCCATTCCTGGGGCATTCATACCTTGATTCAGCAACGCCAAATTTGGGTTAGTGCGATCGGACAGAGATTTTGGATAAACTATAAAATTTTTCGTGAACGAGTAATGCTTTAACCGTCTATATTTAGCCTTCGACTGGGTATTTTACTAGCAACAGTTAGTGCCTTTTGTATACCAACTTATGGAAAAAAATCTCTTGTAATATAATTTTTGATCAAAAAACATTATATTTTAAATACCTATTCAATAAGAGTTTAAAATAGCCCATCATCAAAGTTACGACTTATTGATCGCTCTCAATAATGATTACCGTATAATCGGAGGAAAGGAGTAATGCTTTCACTATCTATGTTTCAGCTTTTGGCTCGGTATTTTGCCAGTAAAAGTTAGTGCCTATCGTATAGCAACTTATCGGAAATAATTCTACTATAGCAATCCTCAATTATTTGTGAATTTCTTACTTCCTTCCCTTACCAATGTGAGGTTTGGGGTAGAGTAAAAAAAATACTTACGACTGATTTAGAAGCGCTATATGGTATAAATCCCGTTATCAACAGAGAGAGATATTCTCTATATCGATAATCTGATAATAATTAAATTCTCTATATCGATAATCTGATAATAACTAAGTTCTCTATATCGATAATCTGATAATAATTAAATTCTCTATATCGATAATCTGATAATAACTAAATTCTTTATTGAGAAAATTTAATTATCAGCTTATCAAATTTGTAACGTGACGCTCGATCTTCGCAAGCATTTTTGCAGTATCATTGAAACGAGTTATCGACGTAGTTTGTCCGGGTTTGACCGCGTGTTTTTCAAATCCCTAAAAGGGTTTATCCCTGAAAGACAGTTTCGCGGTATATTGGGATTTAATCGGTGTACGGCCGGCAAAAAAAAAAAAAAACTGCTACCACCCGGAAAGGCAGAAGCAGACCCCAACTCCCCGGCAAGGGAGCGTTTCATTCAATTTCTTAATTTAAGTTTACCGCAATAGTGGTATTTCTAGTTTTTCTTAGGGGTCAATTTCAATTCCGGGTGGTAGTGGCTCTAGAACAAGAATCATTATCACCATGAGATCAGAAAAGTCAGAAAAAAAGTTCGATAATCCTCCTGCGGCAAGCTCTTTTGCTGATACTGAGCTTCTGCCTGAACACCTGCAAGAATTACTCGCATCTAGCCCGCCAAGTGTAAGCTTCGATTTAAAGTTTCCTTTCTTTATGGGAAACTGGCTCACAGAAAAGGGCGCAGAGCTTTTTGAGACTCTTCACCCAAAAGTCACGGCGACGCAAAGCGGCACGGGAGTCCGAGGTGGAAAGGTACGCGCAAGTTTGAATGACTGTATGGAGTCAGTGGCCTTAGTGTGCCACGGCCGCGCCAAGGTTACTCACGGGCCTCTAGCAAAAAAAAGTAAATATTTAAACAAAAGCGGATATTACGATACCGCTGGGCGATACATATCTATTCCTTGCCGACCGACTTTCTTATTGCCGACCCTGCCAATATGGGAATTAGTATCCAAGCGCTACGGTGTTGCAATTCCTGATAATCCAGTGTTAGTAGGGCCGTGGGGACTGGCGATCGGATTTTGGGACTGGGTACGAGATAATAATATTCCCGTCACACTTGCTGAAGGAGAAAAAAAGGCAGGATGCTTGCTTCTTCTGGGTTATGCAGCAATTTCTTTGAACGGCATCTGGATGGGGCGTCGGGTAATTTACCGAAAATCCGATGGCAGAAGGATCGGCGAGCAACTACAGGAAGATTTGCAGGAGTTCGACACGCCAGGACGCGAAATCACTTTCACCTTTGACTACCGCGAGGGTGAATACTTCAAGTCTGTAGAGTTCAAAGCGGCACGAGCTACGGGGGGACTGCTGCAAAATGCGATCGCCAAAATTGCACAGTTACCGGGCCCGCAAAAAGGGATTGATGATTTTGCAGCCGTCGGCGGGGACGTTGACGCGGTAATTTCGGCCGCTAGAAACATTGATGAGGTTCAGAAACAATTTTTCCTGTGGCTCGGCAAGAAAAACAGACAGAAAGCTTGGGCGCTGACTCACCCGATCGCATGGGAATGCAACCAGCGCTACCTAGACATTCCTTACCCAGATTCAGGCCTTATCTGCATCCGATCGCCCAAAGGTACGGGGAAAACCTACGCGCTCAGAAAACTAGCGGCCAAAACTCAAGCCGAAAACCGCAAAGTTTTAGTCCTCACCCACAGAATTGTTCTGGGACGGGGAATCTGCCAAGTTGTCGGAATTCCTTGGATCGAAGAAATGAACAGCGACGGCGATCGCTTCATTGAGGGCAATGCTCTCGGGTACGGACTTTGCATCGACAGCTTGCATCCAACCTCTCAAGCATTTTTCAATCCGCTAGCTTGGAAAGGTGCGCTAATTATTTTTGATGAAATCGAGCAAATTTTCTGGCACGCGCTCAACTCTTCAACCTGCCGGGAACATCGGCAAGCGATTCTTGCAAGTCTCAAGCTTTTGCTGCAAACCGTGCTGAACTCCGGCGGGCAAGTCGTTTTGCAGGATGCTGATTTAAGTAATTACAGTATCGATTTTGTTCGCGAGCTTTCTGGGGTTGATGTGGCGCCTTGGATTGCAGTAAATCACTGGCAACCGTCTGAACCGTGGCAGATAAAATTCTATGACACCCAACACATCAAGGGCAAAACTCAAGATAATCCATCGGGACTCCTCAAGGATTCAGTCGATCATGTAACGAATGGGGGCAAAATCTGGGTTAGCTGTGACAGCCAGAAAGCTAAAAGCAAACACGGTACTAAAAACCTAGAAAAATATTACCGATCGCGCTGCCCTGGTAAAAAAATCCTCAGAATAGATGCCGAGACTGTCGCAAACCCTGAGCATCCTGCTTACCAACCCTCTGAGAAAATCAACGAACTAGCGGCACTCTACGATATCGTCATTTGTTCGCCGTCGCTGGCAACTGGGGTGTCTGTTAACTTGCGGGGACATTTTACCGCCGTGTTTGGCATTTATCAGGGCGCAATCTCTGACAACGAAGTGCGGCAAAGTCTGGCGCGAGTGCGGGAACCGATGCCGAGATTTGTCTGGTGCCGCCAGATTGCAGTGGGAAAAGTTGGCAATGGGGAATCAAATTACAAGGCAGTAGCCAATTCAAAGGAAAGAGACTGCCGCTACAACCTGCAACTACTTAAAGATTTTGACTTTGACCTAGACAGAGCTTACAACCCAGTAGTTTTAAAGTATTGGGCGAAGTACGCGGCCCGAATAAATTCGTCAATTTGGGATTTTCGGGAGACTGTACGCGAAGGTTTAGTCGCCGAAGGTCACGTCGTTACAGATTGCGGAGACGATGATCGCGACACCTCCGGGGAAATTAAGGCACTGAGAATTCTTAGTCAAGTTGAGGAAGCCGTTGCCGTGGCAGAGGCAGACGACATCGATCGGGAGGAATTCGAGAAGCTCGAACAGCAACGCAGCAAAACCGACACCGAACGGCATCAAGAAGAAAAATTCAGACTGAAGGAAATTTACAAAGTAGAAGTTAGCCCAGAGCTTAGGCAACTTCACCAAGATAAATGGCATGGAAAAATTCTTCTTGAATATTTGCTTACCCACAACCCAGATTTTGCTTGGGTGCGCGAGCGCAAAAATATCGATTCCCAAATTAAGAGCGGAGACGGACAACTCTGCCTCCAAGATGTCCGGCAAATCACGGGCAAGCTGAAAATTCACGAAGTCCTGAATACTTTGCAGTTCCTCGACCGGACAAAAGAATGGAGTCACAAATCGCCAGAGGTTCTTGAGTTTGCAGCCAAGGCGTTGAAGCTGGCAGAAGATATCAAACTTTTGACAGGCATCACAGTCACTCAAGAGAAAGTGGCAAAGAATCCGGTCGGAGTCGTAGGGAGCTTTGTTGGGCAACTTGGACGCAAGCCCAGCGGCGAACAGCGCCGCGTAGGTGAAGACCGGGTGAGATTTTACAAGTTTGGCAGCGCCGCTTCTGCAAATTGCTTTGATAGGGCTGGCAACAAAATCTCGGAGCCTGAAGGTTTGCGATCGCAGATTTTTGAAGCTTGGAGGAAAAGGGACGAACTCGCTTTATTTGAATTCCACCAGAACAGCATCGCAGCAGTTGAGGCTGATGTCACACTAGACTCCAAATCGGCTCACAGTAAGGGTTGTTACGAAAAAGCCCCTCCCAAACCGCAAGTTGTCACACCTCGGACTATAGATATAGAAAAAACACCTAGTGTGACAACAGACTCAACCGCAGAACCCCATTTAGAACATTCCCCAGTTTCCGAGAAAGCTTGGGGCTGGTTCCAGAGAAAGCTTGGGGAGTGGATTAAGTGCCGGGTGTTGGAGTTTGTTGAGGGTCGCTACCTGTTGGAAACCAAATCGATGGTTGATGACGGGATGGCAAGATTCCGAGCTGATCCAGAGGATTTGAGATGGGAAGCTCCAATCTGCTAGATGCCGATGTTAGGTATTTTAAAATGAGTTATATATACTTAACTTCCTGCCGATCGCCGAACCTCACCCTGCAACTTACATGACTCACCCTCAAATGCTGATTTTTTTGTTTGTGTGAAATATAAAAGGAGAAAACTAAAATGAGCTATGAAAAAATTCGGGAATTTTACGAAGCAGGGCAAACAATCGACGAAATTGCTAATTATCTTGAAGTTAGTCGAACTTATATTTATCTCCGCCTCAAAAAAAGTGGCGCAAATATGCGTAGAGCTGTGGTACGTAGGACGGAAGCACAGCAGGCACGACACAACGAAATTCTCAGACTTCGCGCTCAAGGTCTAACCCTAAAAGAAATAGCTGAGGTTGTTGGACTTTCCCGCGAGGGAGTCCAGCATTATCTAAGATCTAAAATTTCTAGTGAGTAGAGTTTGATTCACTTACCACTTTTTGAATTTTCTCGCTGAAACCCAGTTCCTGCACAACTTTGATTGACGTACCAATTTTGCCGATCGTTTGGCAAAATTCCAAACCCTTGCACCATAAGGCTTTAACTATGCCTGCGATTTCTCTGGTTTCAAATTGAAGTATTCAATTGAATCTCTAACAAAACCTACAACCGAGGAAAAGTCTAAATCCTCGTTAAAGATTTTAGATGTAAAGATTTTGGAAAATAAAACTTAGGAGATATTATGGGAGAAGCAAAGCGGCGACAAAAAGTAGATCCAAATTACGCCAAAAAGAATTTTAAAAATAATATTTCGAGATTTGATAGCTGGAACGGTCGCTATACGACAGACGGAACTCCAATTACCAGGGCAACGGTGTGGGCGTGTGATGGTTGCTTAACAATTGGAGATAATTATATGATATTTAACAAAGGAGTGTTAGCCGGAAAAATTTATTACCCTACCTCTTTGGAAGGTACGGAAGTGCAATTTAAAGCGCCTGTGGCAAGCTGGGGTTTAATTGCTAAGCAATATGGCGTACCTATGCCTGTATTTCCTAAAATAGAAAATGGTATAGCAATTGAATTTTGGGATTGGGTGCATGATAATAATATTCCCATTAAAAGAGTGAATTGCCCCCTTGAAGCAATGCGCCTCCTCTCTCAAAACGTTGTTGCAGTTTTTGTCTATCCACAGACAAATAGACCAAGAGAGAATTCTATTCCCATTCGTCAGATGTAGGATTTTCCGGCTCTCATGCAGATTTGGCAAACACGGAAATGGTCACTATTCTGATGTAATATCAATTCTGGTTGCACCGGAATGATATAGCTTTGGTTTTGGCCACCAATAGTAACAAGTAATCCCTTTAAGCAAAGAAGATTGTTTCAGCAGAATTTGGCAACGTTGAAATAATACTTCTTCTAATTCATCAAGATTTTGAAATGACCGATTGGCAATTGGTTCATTTACTAAAGACCACAGACGTTCTACTGGTTGTAATTCGGGAGGAGGAGAGGGCATAAATTCCAAATGTAGACCAAGAAGGAACTCGAACTTGTGGGCTAGTATGCCAACCTGTTTGGTTAATAGTTAAGATGATGTGTTTATTTTTACCAACTCCAAATTCTCTAGCAAATTTTTCTAAAACTAAGTTGAAAGCTCAATGTTAACTTTTGGGAGAATCCAGATCAAGCCGTGCCAGATTCGATAGTTGTCCAATTGCCTCTGGGATGGAGGTAGATCGCCTTCAGCAAGTTCAAGTTATGCGCTCGCCTCAAAAATTCTAGACAGGGGACGTTGAAATGTTTGCGGTAGGGCTAACGTACAAATCTACAGATAGATTCGGGTTTGACAGGACAAGTTTTATCAATAAGCATTGGATTGTTTTCGAGAGAGAGGAAAGTCAGCTTTGTGAGTGTTGATAAAGATTTTATGTCAACTATTTGATTGTTGTAGAGGGCAAGGTAACTTAGGTTGGTGAGTGTTGATAAGGGCTTAAGGTCGGCTATTTGATTGTTATGAAGGGAGAGGTCAGTTAGGTTGGTTAGTGTTGATAGGGGTTTAAGGTCAGTTATTTGATTGTTATTGATGGAGAGGTTAGTTAGGCTGGTGAGTGTTGACAAGGGTCTGAGGTCAGTTATTTGATTGTAATTGAGGGCGAGTCTAGTCAGGCTGGTGAGTGTTGATAAGGGTTTGAGGTCAGTTATTTGATTGTTGTTAAGGCCGAGCGAAGTCAGGTTGGTGAGTGTTGACAAGGGTTGTAGGTCAGTTATTTGATTCTCGCCGAGAAAGAGTAGAGACAAGTTGGTGAGTGTTGACAAAGCTTTGAAGTCAGTTATTTGATTCTTAAGCTGTTGTGCCTTTAAATAGGGTATAATAAAAAATTAGTTTAGTCAATTTATACAAAAATGCCAGCTAAAAACC